>CAJOOL010000167.1 GCA_905236115.1 uncultured Endomicrobiia bacterium | reverse complement strand
TAGCCTCGGATAATTAAAAAATAAAAAACAAAAAAGGAGAAAAACTATGAAAAAACTAAAACAGAAGTATAGAAACAGTAAAACAACGGGATACCCGACAAAGACATTCGGGCATGACAGACAATGTGGTTTTACTCTCGTTGAGCTGGTTATCACAATTGCTATTGTAATCATTCTTTCGGTAATCAGCGTTCCGATTTACAGGGCTTATGTTGATAAATCCAAAATGGCGGAAGGGTATGCTCTAATAGGAGCAGTAATATCCGCCCAAAAAGCATATTTTAGCGAATATGGAAATTTTTACAATAGTGCATCAGTAAGTCTGTCGGCAGATAGATGGACATCTTTTAATACTGCTTTAGGGGTAGATGCAAGAGGCAATAAATATTTTACTAGTTTTTCAGGCGGATGGGCACCGCTTGATGCTCCGCATATTTCTACCGCATTTATGTGTGAAGCTGTAAAACCGGTAGAAATACAAGAACCAAACAAACAGGTATTAGAAGTATATTTCTACACCAATTCAGGTGCAACTGTTCGGGAATCCAAAAAGCATTAAGGATTTTATAAACAGGAAAATATTAAAAAGCAATCATAAATCTGCTTCTGAATTTTAAGAATTTTGCTAAAAAAGATTACTTAAAATTTACTATAAAAAATAATAAAAATAACGGTCAATACATAGCGTTGACCGAACAAAAAAACGAGCAGAGGAATTTTTCTAAAAAATTTTCTTCTGTTCGTTTCCTGTTTCAACCATTCAACCTTTCAACTGTCCAACTCTTTAACTTCTCTCAGCTTCTCAGCCGCCGTCCTTGCCGTTCAATTGTAAATTCTAAATTGCCGTACAGTCTGTCATCCCCGAATGTCGTTGTCGGGGATCCCGCCGTTGTTGTTAATTGTCGTTAATTATACATTATACATTGCCGTTCCTGCCGTTTTTTTCTTGCTAAGCTTTTATTAATAATGTAAAATAGTCGTTGCAAATTATCCTAAAGGAGTTTTTATGAAAAAATATTTTCTTATGTTTTGTTTTTGCTGTCTGTCATTGACGTTATTTTCGTGTTCTTCAACGCCGAAAATTACAAGAGTATCGGCGGATGAAGCAATAGACTTAAGCGGCAACTGGAATGATACTGATTCCAAACTTGTTGCCGATGAAATGGTAAAAGATTCCGTTTCAAGACCGTGGCTGGAAAACTTTATAAAATCAAAACAGAATAAACCGAGAATTATTGTCGGAACGGTTTTGAACAAAAGCGACGAACATATAAATACCGAAACTTTTACAAAAGATTTGGAGATTGCATTATTGAATACGGGAAAAGCAACTTTTGTTGCAGATAAAAATCAGAGAGACGAAGTAAGAAGCGAAAGAATGGATCAGGCTGATTTTTCCGACCCGGCAACGGTAAAGAAATTCGGTAAAGAAATCGGTGCGGACTTTATGCTGAAAGGACAGATTAACACCATAACGGATGCAGTAAAAAATACCACATTAAAATATTATCAGATAGAGCTGGAACTGATAGATATTGAAACAAATGAAAAAGTATGGATAGGACAGAAAAAAATAAAAAAAGTTGTCGGGAAAAGCAAATATAAAGCTTAAACTGTATTGTGTTAAAAAATTTTAAATATCTTTTATTATTTTTATTTTTAATAAATTCGGTTTCCTGTGCAACTGCTAAAGTAGAAGAATTTTATGATAGTCTGGCACCGCTTATAGAAGAAAGAAATATAAGCGGTGCCGTTGATTTTGCAAGCGGTTTTTATGATAAAGGCGACAAATACAATAAACTTTTGTATTCTCTGGAACTCGGGTATCTGTATCATTTAAATAAAAATTACAAAGACAGTAATGATATTTTTGAAAAAGCAAAATCCCTGTATGCTTTAAAAGATTATACATCCACAATCTTCAATAACGATTCTCTTCTTCCCAAATATTATTTCGGCAGTGATTTTGAACAGGCATACATAAATGTTTTCTGTGCATTGAATTACATAAAATTAAGAAAGAAAAACGAAGCTGTTGTTGAAGCAAGACAGACTAACAATCTTTTTAACAAAATAAAAATATCGCAGAAAAACGCCGTCTACAGCGACGATCCTTTTATAAGATATTTTATGGGAATGATTTATGAAAACGCCGGCAGTTTAAACGATGCAATGGTATCTTATAAAATAGCACTCAGAGCATATTCGGATTATAATATTGCAGGCTTAAAAGTTCCGCAGAATCTGCCCGATAATTTATATACGCTTTACAAATATTATTCTTTAAATGAAGAAGCCGAAGAACTGAAAAACAAATATCCCAAAACCAAAGAAATAAATTTTTTTGATAACGGAAATTTCATAGTAATTAACTACAACGGAATTGCTCCGAAAATAATTAAGCAGATAATAAAAATACCGTTTGATACTGCTTGGAAAAAATATTATAATATAAACAACGATTACAGACATAAAGTCGTAAACGAATTCGGTTTAAGTTACATTTCGGCGGCATTTGCAAAATATGAAAGATACGAAAATAAAATAAAATCTTTTGTCGTTGAATTGTCTTCGGAAAACGAACCGAAAAAATTTTATAAAACGGAAAGTTTTGTTGCGGCGGATATTGCCGCAATAATGGAAAAGACACTGGAACTAAATTACAGAAGCGTTTTTCATTCCAGAATAAACAGATATGTTTTGGCTGTGAAAGAGATTGAAGAAATAAGAAAATTGTATGAGCAGAAAAGAGGCGATATTATAAAGCAGGATATGCTGAAAGAAACCAAAGCAAAACTTTTGGAAAATTTGTATAATGAAACTGTGGCAAAAATTTCCGATATAAAAGCAAGTCTGCAAAATCTTAATTCCGTTGATACGAAATCGTGGCGGAGCCTGCCGGAAAAAATATTAATGTCGGCAATAAATTTAAAACCTGCCCGCTATAACGGAGTGATAAAATTTATTGACGGTCATGGACGAATTGTTGAAACAAAAAAATTTAAAGTGAAAATTAAAAAACAGAGATTCAGATTTTATAATTTATAATTAATGGTAATAAAATGAAAAAATTTTTTACGCTGATTTCAATAATTTCCCTTTTTGTTTCCTGTGCGGGGATACAGAGTTATTACGGCAAACTTGAGAAATTTATAACCGTTAAAAATTATAATGAAGCAAGCGAGCTTATAAAATCTTCCAAAAACAGCTACGGAAACAAAAGCGAATTCCTGTATTATCTTGATTTGGGATTAACGCAGCATTTGGCCAAAAATTATGCACAAAGCAATGAAACTTTTGAACAGGCAAAAAAAATATACGACAGCAACTATACAAAAAGCATTTCGGCAGGGGCATTTTCTCTGTTTGCAAACGATAACATTATTCCTTATTACGGTCATCCTTATGAAGCAGCTTACGTTAATGTTTTTTGTGCATTAAATTATATTCTTCAGGGGCTTGATAATGAAGCTGTTGTTGAAGCACGCCAAATTGATAATCTGTTTAAAAAAATAAATGCCGACAGTTACGCAAAAGCATTTTATAATGATGATCCTTTTATAAGATATTTTATGGGGCTTGTTTATGAAAATGCAGGTTACTACAATGATGCAGTCATATCATACAAAGCCGCTTTAAAAAATTACAACACAAATTCATATTCGCAAAGTGCGGATTATAAGTATAATAAAAATATCGGTTATAATCTTACCGTTCCGAAAGATTTGATTTTCGGTTTGTATGACGTATATGTTTTGACGGGATTTTCTTCGGAAGCAGAAGCCTTGAAAAATAAATTTCCCTCGTTGTTTTCAAACAGAATAGTTCCCGGTAAAAATTACGGCGAGCTTATAATCATTAATTATAACGGTTTGTCGCCGAAAAAAATTGACAACATAATAGAACTTTCCTTTTATAAAGCACTGCCTTATTTTAATGCGGAAACAGTTGACTCCCCGGAAAAAGAACAGGTTGAAAAAGTCAACTCGGCAATTCGTGCGGGCTTTTCAAACGATTATATCAAAATAGCTTTTCCTGAATATAAAAGATATACCAACAAAGTGGATTCTTTTGTTGTTGAAGATATTAACGAAACGATAAAAAACTCTTACGGCAGTCTTTATGAAAGTGCTGCTGTTGCCGACATCGGAACGTTAATGATAAATTCTTTGCAGAAAGAAAATCTTGCAATATATTCCAAAACGATAGCAAGGGCTGTGGGAAGATATGTTCTTGCAAAAGTTGTCGCAGACCAAGTCCGTCAGCATGAGAACGAAAAGACAGGCGGATGGCTGGGCGTGTTAACGCAGGCTGCATTAAACGTTGCAAATTCCTTATTGGAAAAATCCGATAAACGTTCATGGCGGAGCCTGCCCGATACAATAAATATGGCAAGGCTTTCTCTGCCTGCCGGAATGCATACGGTGAACATAAAATATCTTGGTTATGATAAATCGGTAATTTCGGTTGAAAAAATTTCAGTTGAGATAAAAAGCAATAAAAAAACTTTTGTTGTGACAAGAAGCTGAGAACAACAGTTGAATAGTTGAACAGTTGAAGGGTTTAAGGGCTGAAAACGGCGATGGATAGAGAAATGGAAAAGACGGTTTAAGAGTTGAAGGGTTGAATGGACATAAATTTAAAAATCAATTATGAAGATGTGCTTGTCCGTCTGGGGGCAAATAAATATTTAACCAAAGTTGATAAAAAAACAAAAAGTTTAATTTTGGAAGTCATAAATTTGGCAAAAAAACTTTTGCGTCCGAAATACTGCATTTGTTTTGCCGATAAAAAAATTGTTGACGAAAAAATTTATCTTGATGATTTTGTTATATCAAGCAAAGATATTTTTAAGCTTTTGGAAAACTCGCAAAAAGTTTGTGCTTTTGCGGCAACCGTAGGACAGCCGATAGACGATAAAATATCTTATTTTATGGAAAACGGAATGCTTGTAAAAGGTGCGGTTTTGGATGCGGTCGGTTCCGTTGCCGTTGAAGTTTTGGCGGATAATATTTGTAATGATATAAAAGAAAAATACGGAAATACAACTTTTAGATTTTCACCGGGATACGGAGACTGGGGGCTGAAAAACCAAACTGATTTTTTAAAATGGCTCGGTGCCGAAAAGACAGGAATAAAACTTAATTTTTCTTTTCAAATGTTACCCAGAAAATCCGTCTCCGCCCTGTTTGGAATTTTAATAAAATAAATTTACCGCATATTTTTAGCGGTATCTTCTTTTGGCAACAGTGACGGATTCGTTGATAATAAAATCTATATCATTGTAAGACAAATCTATTCTTTCGGAATTTTTGAAATCAAAAAGAATATCTTCTATGTTATTAATAATTCTGTTTTGTAAATCCGTATTTTTTATCCAGTCAACATATTTGTTGCTTAAAATTATTTTATCTATTTTCCCGGCAATTTCTGCAGCGGTATCTTTGGAAACATTATAATTTTTTACTTTTTCATAAACTATCCCGTAGAAAGCCTTTACCACCTCGTTTCCTGTGATAACGGCAGGAACATCATCGCCCGTCCTTGTCAATGCCATATTTAAAATCCGCGTAACTTTATTTAAATATTCGCCGTCGTTTTGTAATTTTTTGGCTTTGTTCAAAATTCTTCCGGAATATTTTTCTAAAGATTCGTTTAAAAGGTCGGAAAGTTTTTTGTAAAAAACAGGGTCGTCTTCGGCTTTCTTTGATATTGTTCTTTTGATTCTGTATGCAATGGTATCTGCTTTGCAGCGGTCATTGTTTTTTTGTTCTATTTCCTGTTTGAATTTTACCGTATCAAAAATATCTATCGGTTCGTTTACCTGTATGATTTCGTCGGATGTAACGTAAGTGTTTATGAGTTTTTTTATTTTCGGTTCATATTCTTTTTTATCTACCGGCTCGGCATAACGGCTTTTTAGAGAAACTCTCAGTTTTAAAAAATATTTTAAATCCTGTTTATACTTGTCAATTTCTTCCCGGGAAACCGTTTCCAAAAATTTATAATTGCTTAAAGCCAAATTGAAAATTCCCGAATATTCTCTTAAGTTATTATAAAATCTTGTTCTGTCGGATTCAAGATTTAAAAACTGTTCGTATTGTTCTGTATCATACTTTTTTATTCCGTCAAACATTTCCCAAAGATGTTTATAAGTTTTGGGAAGCAAATCTATTTTGTTTTGTGCCGAAACCAAAACATCTTTAACGTCTTTTTTATCAAAATCCCCTATATTGGAATAAATTAAAAGTGCATCGTCTATTTCGTTTAACAGTCCGTAATAGTCTACGATTTCCCCGTAGTCTTTTCCCTCTTCCAGTCTGTTTACTCTGGCTATTGCCTGAAGAAGCCTGTGTTCTTTAAGCGAACTTGCTATGTAAAGAACGGAATTTTTCGGAGCGTCAAACCCGGTTAAGAGTTTATCAACAACGATTAAAATTTCCGGATCGGGCGATGTTTTAAAACTGTTGATTATACGGTTATTGTATTCGGTTTCATTTCCAAACCGCTGCATCATCTGCTTCCAAAAAGCATTAACTTCTCCGTAAACATCGTTAAAATCTTCACCCTCTTTCAGACACGGTGAAGAAATTATAACTTCCGATGTTACCATTCCCAGTTCGTCAAAACATTTTTTATATTTCAGTGCGGAAAGTTTGTCCGGTGCGGTAAGCTGTCCTTTAAACCCCGTTCCTTTATATTTGTTCACATAGTGCCTTGATACGTCAACGGCGATATTTGCTATCTCGTCGTCTTCATTTAATATTTTTCCGGAAATGATTTTTTTCTTCAGATAAAGTTTCTGTTTGTCGGTTAGATTTCCGGATATAACATCAAAATATTTATCAATGTTTTTTTTATTGACTTTGTGCATTACAAATCTGCTTTCGTAATACAGAGGAACCACGGCCTTATCTTCCACAGCCTGACTTATGGTATAAGGAACTCCGATTATCCCGCCGAACTTTGCTGCGGTATTTTTTTCTTTCTTCATTAACGGCGTTCCCGTAAAACCTATGTAACAGGCATTGGGAAAAACCTGCTGCATTAAAGCGTTAATTGTTCCGTATTGGCTTCTGTGGCTTTCGTCAACCAAAACAAAAATATTTTGAGATGTATCTATAATTTTTTTCTTTTTCAATGCTGCCTGAAATTTATTTATTACTGTGGTAATAATTGTCTGTTTATTTTGAGAAATCAATTCCGCCAAATCTTCACCGCTGGAAGCCTTTTTTACATCTTTTCCGCAGGATTTAAAAGTATCGGAAATCTGTTTATCAAGATCCGTTCTGTCGGTAACTATTACTACTTTCGGGTCGGTAATATCTTGTTCAATTGATATGGCTTTTGCCAGCATAACCATGGTAAGCGTTTTTCCGCTGCCCTGCGTATGCCAGATAACACCGCCCTGTCTGCGGTTGTCGGAGCCTATCACCTTTATTCTTTTAAGAGTGTCTTTTATGGTAAAAAACTGCTGATAACG
>CAJOOL010000166.1 GCA_905236115.1 uncultured Endomicrobiia bacterium | reverse complement strand
TTTGAACCTGTTGCCGCAAATTATACAAGGCTTGGATATTATTATTCTTTAAAGCATGAATATAAAACGGCGGAAAAAAATTTTAACAAAGCTTTGGAAAAAGAGCCGTTAAATCACGAGATTTTATATCTTTCCGCATTGAATTATTTTGATTTTGAAAAGTATGATAATGCAAGAAAAAATTTGGAAAAAGCCGTATATTTAAAACCGGATTTTAACTCCGCAAAATTTTATTTGGCCGTTGCTTATGATAAGCTCGGCGGTTTTGAAAAAGCAGAAATTTTAATTAAAGAAATTTTGGAAGCCGAACCGGATAATTCAAGAGCATTAAATTTTTTAGGCTACGGTTATGCCGACAGAAATATAAATTTGGATGAAGCCGAAATTATGCTGAAAAAAGCGGTAAAAAAACATCCTTATGAACCGGCGTATTTGGATTCTCTTGCGTGGCTTTATTATAAAAAACAAGATTATGTTCTTGCTGAAAAATATATAGTTGAAGCGGTAAATAATCAATCAAAAGTTTATGATAAAGATTTGTATGAACATCTCGGCGACGTCAGCATTGAAACGGAAAAATTTTCTCAGGCATGGATGGCATACAAGTTTGCTTCGGATTTCGGTTCGGAAACATCGGAGAAAAAAATAAAACTTTTGGAAAATAAACTTTCAAAAAAAGAGCTTGCAAAACTTAATGCTCAAAGAGCCGTTTTAAATTATAAAAGAATATCGGCTTTAAAGGCGGGATATAAACTGAAAGTTCATTACGGCGGAGTAAAAACAAGTTCTTTTTTATCGGTATTTTTTGCAAGACAGGCAGGTTTGAAAGCAGAACTTGCACCGAAATTTTCTTTTCAGGGGTTTACGGCATTTTTCAACAACGGGGATGTTGATTTTTATCCTCAAGCCGTAAAAGATACGATAGACGGCGATATTATGCTTATGTTTGATTTTGCAAATATTATTTTGTCAAAAGATTTTCCCGAATTTTTGGAAAGCTGTGATTTTGAATTTAAGGGGAAAAATATAATATATAAAAAAGATGATTTTTCCGTAACGGTAAATTCCAAAGACGGTATGTTTAAAAATTTTTCAAAAAAAGATTTGTTTGATTTAAAAATAAAATCTTTTAAAGATTTTGATAAGATTTCAAAAATTCCGGAAAAAATGATTTTTAAAACAAAAAAAACAAAATTTAAAGCCGAGGTTAATATCAATAATTTAAGTGTGCCGTCTTTGGAAGAATTAAACAGTTTCCTTAAAGGAAATGCTGATTAATTTTGAATATTTGAGTTCGTCGGAAAATTTATTTTATAAAGGATAAACAGAATGATAATTAAAGCACCTGCAAAAATTAATCTGTATCTTGAAATAATAAATAAAAGAGCGGACGGGTATCATAACATTGAATCAATTATGCATACCGTATCTTTGTTTGACGAACTGGAATTTGAAGAAATAAAAGAAAATAAAATAGAGCTCTCTTGCAGCAATACCGAATTGTCTGCGGATAAAAATAACATTGTTTATAAAGCGGCTGAACAATTTAAGAAAAAATATAATATTGATAAAGGCATAAAAATAAAACTTGTTAAAAATATTCCCATGGGAGCAGGATTAGGGGGAGGTTCTTCCGATGCTGCAGCAACTTTGAATGCGTTAAATAAAATTTGGGAAGTTCATGCCGGTTTAAAAGAGCTGGAAAGTCTGGCTGCCAAGCTCGGTGCCGATGTTCCTTTTTTTCTTACCGGAGGAACGGCAAAAATTTCCGGCATAGGTGATAAAGTTGAAAAACTTAAGTCCGATTTGAATTTAAATTTTATTCTTGTTAAACCAAATTTCGGAGTATCTACTGTTTATGCGTATTCAAAAATAAAATTTCCGTTGACAAATCCACGGAAAATTGATAAAATAACAGCCTGTATTGATACCGGTTTGCTCGGTTGTGAAAATGCAAAAGCTCTTTTTTTTAACAGATTTGAAGAATTCATTTTTGACGAATATCCGGAGATAAAAAATATAAGAAATGTGCTTGAGAGTTTCGGCTGTGCAGGTTTGATGTCGGGCTCCGGAGCGACGGTGTTCGGGTTGCTTGCCGGTCAAGAGAATTTGATTGAAATTACTAAAGAGCTGGCAAAAAAGAATTGGAATGTTTGGACTGTAAGCTCTTATAAAAACAGTAATGATTTTGTTTTTTGATTTTTACGGAATATTGTTGATAGTGTTTTGTTGTGCGGCGTTGCCGTGTGTTGTTTGATTATAAGTTGTTATTATAATTATAAATTATAGATAGCCGTTTTAATTCCGAGATAGTGTAATGGTAGCACAAGGGAATTTGGATCCCTTCGTCTAGGTTCGAATCCTGGTCTCGGAGTTTTATATATAAAACAAAAAATTTAAAAATCGCCGAGTAAAAAGCTAAAAAAATGAGTTTTATGCTCGGTGATTTTATTTTTTTCGTTCGGATTATTTCGGCTTTATTAATCCTCTTTTGATGCCTTTTTTTCGCCCCCAGAAGTGGCAAAGTCGGGGTGTAGCATATCAGCTACACAAAGTCAAGGACTTTTTTATTATTTTTCTGCTTAAAAATTTAGTAATATCTCTTATTTTCTTGTTTGCAGAAAGCAAAAAAATATTTTTTAGTCTTTCTATTTTTTAAAGGTTTGAATTTTGCATTTCGCTGATTTTAAAATATAGCCATAAAATAC
>CAJOOL010000165.1 GCA_905236115.1 uncultured Endomicrobiia bacterium | reverse complement strand
GATGTAACGGTTGAAGGAATCAACGCAGCTATGAAATCTCAGACCAATGAATCTTTCGGTTATACGGAAGAAAAACTCGTTTCTTCCGATATTATCGGTATGAAATTCGGTTCATTGTTTGATGCTAACCAGACAATGGTTGCAAAAATTGACGACGATACATATCAGGTACAGGTTGTTTCTTGGTATGATAACGAAAACAGCTATACAAGCCAGATGGTTAGAACAATTAAGTATTTGGCAGAATTGAACTAATACAATACCGCTTGTCATTCCCGAGAGTTTTAATCGGGAATCTCGCAGTTAATTGTTTGTAACTTTAATTTATATTGGGTTCAGTCTCTGTATATTACAAAGGCTGAACCCAATTTCACTTTATTAAGGAGTATCCTCAAAATGTTAAATAAAAAAACCGTAGACGATTTAAAAAACATCGCAGGTAAAAAAGTACTTGTAAGATGTGATTTTAACGTTCCTTTAAAACAGGGCGTTATTCAAAACTATAAAAGAATTGATGCCGCTCTTCCTACAATAAAAAAATTGTTGGAACAGAAAGCAAAAATCATTCTCTGCTCTCACATGGGTAAACCGAAAGGCGAACCTTTACCGGAACTTTCTTTGGCACCTGTTGCCGCTGCATTAAGCGAAAGACTCGGCGTTCAGGTAAAATTTGCCGACGACCCGAAAGTTACAGGCGACACAACCAAGAAAATGGCTGCCGAACTTAAAGACGGAGAAGTTCTTCTTCTTCAAAATACGAGATACAGAAAAGAAGAAACAAAACTTGAAAAAGATGAAACTGCAATCAAATTTGCAGAAGAACTTGCAGCACTTTGCGATAATGAAATTTTTGTTAACGACGCTTTCGGAACGGCACACAGAGCACACTGCTCCAACGTCGGCGTAACAAAATTTGTTAAAGAAGCTGCAGCAGGATATTTGGTAGAAAAAGAATTAAAATTCTTGGGCGACGCATTGAATGCTCCCGTTAAACCTTTCTTGGCTATCTTGGGCGGTGCAAAAGTTTCCGATAAAATTAACGTTATAGAAAATCTTTTAAATAAAGTTGACTCCATCATTATCGGCGGAGCAATGGCATACACTTTCTTAAAAGCACAGGGATACAAAACAGGTAAATCTCTTGTAGAAGAAGATAAACTTGACCTTGCAAAAGATTTGTTGAAGAAAGCGGAAAGCAAAGGTGTTAAATTCCTGCTTCCCGTTGACCACGTAATTGCAACCGCAGTTGATTTTGAAACAAAATCCGTTCCTGCAGGTGCAACCGTTAAAAATACCGACGGACTTGATATTGAAGACGGTTTTATGGGTGTAGATGCCGGTCCTAAATCCATTGCAAAATTCAGCGAAGTTGTTAAATCTGCAAAGACGATAGTTTGGAACGGACCTTTGGGAATATTTGAAGTTCCGGAATTTTCTAAAGGAACAGTTGAAATAGCAAAGCTCGTCGCTGGAGCAACAAAAGGCGGAGCAATTTCCGTTGTAGGCGGAGGAGATTCCGTTTCTGCCGTTAAGAAAGCAGGCGTAGATAAAGAGATTACCCATGTATCTAACGGCGGCGGAGCATCTCTGGAATTTTTGGAAGGAAAGGATTTGCCGGGCATTTCTTCATTGCCTACAAAATAAATTTTCCACGACAAAAAATTTATTTTTAAATTTTTAAACGCAGGAACACTTTGAGTATTATAAAAAATACATAATAGTTCCTGCGTTTTTTATCTTCTTTTCCGACAATTCTGCAATTCTTTCTTTTCTTTAAAAAATATCAAATATTTAGTATAATACCGCCAAAAAAAAGGATAAAAAAATGTTTTTGGCGATAGATATAGGAAACACTAACATCACTTTAGGTCTTTTTAAAATTCCCGACATAAAAACGGACAAAAAAATAGAAATAAAACCGTTCCGAATTTGGCGTATAGCCACATCCAAAAAGAAAACCGCAGACGAATATGCAATAAAAATTCTTGATATTTTTTATTATTCCAAAACGGATATAACAAAAGAACAAATACAATCGGTTGCAATAGCCAGCGTTGTTCCGCCGCTGGATAATGTCTTTGCCGATATGACAAAAAGATATTTTAAAAAAGATGCGTTTTTTATAAACAGCCGAAATTCCGGCGGGCTGAAGTTTCTCTACAATAATCCGGAAGAAATAGGTGCAGACAGAATTGCAGACGCTTTTGCCGCCTATGACAGATACAAAAAAGCCTGTATAGTTATAGATTTCGGCACGGCGACAACGTTTGACTGCATAGATAAAAACGGCTGTTATATTGGCGGAGTCATTACAGCAGGCCCGCAGATTTCGGCGGAAGCATTGACACAAAAAACGGCTAAACTCCCGCAGGTAAATCTCAGTATGCCGGCAAAAATTATCGGGCGTTCCACCGTAGAGGGAATTCAGTCCGGGCTGTATTACGGGTATATCGGTCTGGTTAAAGAAATTCTTCACGGAATAAAAAAAGAAATGAATGATAATGACATAAAAGTTATTGCTACCGGCGGTTTGTCGTATCTGATGGTGAAAGAAATGAAAGATATTGAAGAAGTTGTCCCGGAGCTGACTCTTGAGGGGATAGTAAAAATCGCCTGCGACAGGTAATAAGTGTTTCCTCAATAAACGGTTAATCAATAATTTTTATTGACAATCTAAATTAAAAGATATAAAATACTCCCACTATGGCAAAAATAACGGTTAATACAGACAGATGTAAAGGTTGCGGACTCTGCATACAAGCATGCCCGAAAAAATGTATAGATTTCTCTTCGGAGCTGAACAAAATTGGCTATCATTCGGCTTACTTGAAAAAT
>CAJOOL010000164.1 GCA_905236115.1 uncultured Endomicrobiia bacterium | reverse complement strand
TAATGAAGCTGTCACGCGTTCAAGTCGCGTCGGGCTCACTTTTTAAAGCTCCCATCGTCTAGGGGTTAGGACACATGATTTTCAATCATGCAGCAGGAGTTCGAATCTCCTTGGGAGCGTATTTTGAAATAATATTATTAAATACAGGAACTGCTTAAGAATTTGATATTTTATTCTTAAGCAGTTTTTTTGAATTTAAACTTTATCAGCTGTTTACTCAAGTACTATTCCGTGCTCTCTTGAATATTCGGCAACTTCATTACAGTGTTCTTTATCGTTTCTTTCCGAATAAATCGTTAAAAGACTTTTTAAAGCATCGCTGTTTTGCGGGTCGTATTTTAATGCTTCAAGAAACATTTTTTCGCTGTTGTCTTTTCTGTCCAGAATATATTCCAAAGAACCGAGCTTTAAGCAGGTTGTTGTATATTCGTCAAGTCTTCTTAATTTCCAATTTTCTACATAGAAATTGTGCGGTTTTTCACTCAAACTGTTGGGAAAATTCAAATGGTCAAGAAGTTCTTTTTCTGCAAGATTATAATTGCCCGATACGGTATATAAATCAGCAAGGCTGTAATAAGTCTGTGCAAATATCGGATCGGTTATTTTGTATTCTTTAAAATATTTTACGGCAAGCCTTAAACAACTCTCTCTGTCTTGTGAATATTTTTTTGCAAGCTCTTCATTTTTTTCTTCCAAAGCCTGTGTTAATTTATTATTAAAATACTTAACCAGTTTTGAATACAAAACGCCCGTCAGAAATTTTGACTGAACATAATTCGGAGCGAGTTTCCAAATTTCTTTATATTCGTCAAGAGCTTTTTCCGGGTCGTCATTCTGCCAGCGGTCATTGTAATTGTTTGCTCTGAAATAACGTGCCATAATAAAAGATTTATTTTTTTCTATTACCTTGCTGTAAAGTTCTATGGCATTTGTCCAGTCTTTTGCTTTGGAATATTGTATTGCTTTTGCATGCAGAACATCAGCCTGAAAATATCCGATAAAAATATTTATGCAATACATCGCTGCGGCAATAATTAAAATCTGTAAAACTCTTCTTGTTTTCTTCCATGCCTCTAATCTGCCAACCGTCCAATCTTCCAATTCTCCAATCTTCCAATCTTCAAGTATCGCTGTCGCTCCGATACATCCTATCAGCAGCCACAGCATAACACCCGACGACACAAACCTCAGCGAAACGCATACACAGTTATGAACAATCTGCGATATTAATGCCGTTATAAAACCCAGCTGTAAATATGCGAGCGTATTTTCATTGGAAAATTTCTCTTTAAAATATGAAAGATTTTTCAGCCCGACCGTAAGAAAAGTTATAAGCAGAAGTAAAAATATTCCAAGCCCGATAAAGCCCTCGTCGTAAAAAACTTCCAAATATTCGTTTTCGGGATGGTCGCTTTCGGTATTGTGAAGCCCCTCTATAAAAAATATCTGAGGTCTTCTGTAAGACGGATAAGTAAGATAAAATGTTCCTATACCCGTTCCCAAAACAGGATGCGTGTTTATCATTTCCCAGCACGACAGCCACGTGAAAATTCTGAACGAAGAACTGTCCGGACGGGATTTAAGCTGAAAGAATATTCCGCCTGCAACCAGCATTAAAGTTACGGCAGACATTGCAGCAATCAAAATTATTTTTTTCTTTTTTTCCGTCTTTAAAATAAACCCGGTAAATAAAAAAGCAAAAGATATTATGCCTGTTCCGAACCCCAGCCAAGCACCTTTTGAATAAGAAAAAATTGTTGAAAAACAGATTAACAGCCACAGAAATAAAAGATGAATTTGTTTCTTTTTAAAAAACAATGCCAAAACTATCGGACTTGCTACCACCAAAAAATCACCGAAAAAATTCGGGTTGCCGAAAGTTGAAAAAATTCTGTTATCAAAAGCCCAACGCCAGATAAAAGGGTCTAATCCTTCCGCAGGCGGGGCGGGGAAAAACCGCGTATCAATAAACTGAATTATCGCATAAAAACATACAATATATGCCGTAAAAATTAGTATATTTACCAGCCTTAACAAATTTTTTTTATCACAAAAACAGTCCATAATTATCACGGACAGGAAACAATAAATAATTCTTTTTGTAAGTTCGTTTGCGGAAGCAAGTTTGTAAGGGGAAAATATATAAGACACCAATCCGGAAATAAGAAATAAAAGTATCGGCAAGATTAAGACGAAGTTTTTTTTCAGATTATAAATATCACAGGTTTCAAGCTTGTTGATAAACCACAGGCAGATTAAAAATATTCCGCCTGTTTGAAAAACGGTTATTTTTATCTGTGCAGAATCATAACTGCCTAAATAAAAACTTACGGCGATAAGAAAATAAAATACCGGAAGTCCGTAAGAAATGATTTTTGAAGAAATATTTTTTATAACGGCGGAAAACATTTATTACCCAAAAAAAATAAGCCGACAAGAGGACTTGAACCTCCGACCCATTGCTTACGAAGCAATTGCTCTACCAACTGAGCTATGTCGGCAATAATACAGAGTTGAATAGCTGAACGGACTTCGCTCTGTTGAACGGTTGAAAAAACTTTTCAACTCTTCAACTTTTCAACGACGAAAATTGTTTTGCGATTTTCGTCATTATACAAAATTTTTAGTATTTTGACAATATTTTTTTCATTTCAAATACCGCCGTTTCCAATCCGTCAAAAACGGCACGTGCAATTATTGAAAAGCCTATATTTAATTCATTAAGATTTTCTATACCGCATATATCAAAAACATTTTTATAATCAAGCCCGTGCCCGGCATTAAATATAAGTCCGCATTCTTTCGCAATTTCGGCAGAACGTTTGATATTTTTCATTTCGTCTGCGGCATTTTCTTTTGATACTTTAAACAGGTTGGCATATTTTCCGGTATGTATTTCAACGGAATCGGCCTTAATATCGGCACACGCCTGTATCTGCTTTTCATCCGGGTCAACAAACATACTTACAATTATATTTTTGTCTTTAAGTTTTTTGACGACTTCTGCAAGTTTATCTTTCTGACTAAAGACATCCAGCCCGCCCTCGGTGGTGACTTCCTGTCTTTTTTCCGGAACAATGCACACGGAATATGGCTGAAGTTTAAGTGCTATGTTTACTATCTCGTCGCAGGCCGCCATTTCAAAATTCAGTTTCGTCTGCATTGCTGCTTTTATTTCAAAAACATCCCTATCTTGAATATGTCTTCTGTCTTCTCTTAAATGCGTGGTTATGGAATCTGCACCGGCTTTTTCACATACTGCCATAGCTTTTACGGGGGACGGAAAATCTTCTTTTCTTGCCTGCCTGAGTGTTGCTATATGATCTATGTTTACACCGAGTTTTATCATTTTATTTTATCCTTGTTGTATGTTCTTCGGCACACCCTTATCCGCCAATTATAAATTATAAATTGTAAATTGCTTTTTTGCCGTTCGTCGTTAATTGTACATTATACATTGTACATTGCCGTTATCTCTTCTTTCGCTGTTTTTACTATTTCCTGTGCAAAAAATTTAATTTCTTCTTTATTCTGCCCTTCCAACATTACTCTTAACAGATTTTCCGTTCCGGAATAGCGAACCAAAACTCTGCCGTCCGTGCCTAATTTTTCTTCAATATTTTTTATGACTTTTGATGTTTCGGGAAGTTTTCCCAAAGGAATTTTTTGTGCAACTTTTTCATTTATAAGAATTTGCGGATACTTGTTTATTTTTCCGCACAACGAAGAAAAATTCTTGTTTTCTTTTGTCAAAATATTCAACATCTGCAAAGCACTTATCTGTCCATCGCCGGTATCAAGAAGATTTCTGAAAATGATATGTCCGGATTGTTCCCCGCCGAGTACTGCATTATGCTTTATCAAATCTTCATAAACGTATCTGTCGCCGACTTTGCTTACTACAAGATTAATTTTTTCGGCTTCGGCAAATTTCACAAGTCCTAAATTTGCCATAACGGTTATTACCAAAGTATTGTTGTTAAGTTTGCCTGTATCTTTTAAATATTTTGAAACCACGCCCAGAAAATAATCTCCGTCGCGGACGGTTCCTTTTTCATCAATACAAATTACTCTGTCGGCATCACCGTCAAAAGCAAATCCGCAGAAACATTTATTTTCTTTTACAACTTCGGCAACTGCTTCCGGATGTAAAGCTCCGCAGTTCAAATTTATATTTTTTCCGTCGGGATTAGCGTTTATTACGACAACATTTGCTTTAAGTCTTTTCAATACTTTCGGAGCAATTTTATAAGACGCACCGTTGGCACAGTCTATTGCTATGGTCTTGTCTTTCAGTGAATTTTCCGGCAAAAGAGAAACCAAAAAATCTTCGTACTGTTTTACAAGATTTTCGCTTTCCGAAGAAGAAATATTTTTTATTTCCAAATCGGTTTTTAAAACTTTTTTCTCTTCAATATATTTTACAAGATTTTTTTCCAGTTCGGCTTCGGTATCGTCGGGAAGTTTGGTTCCTTTGGAAGAGAAAAATTTTATTCCGTTATCGGTATACGGATTATGCGAAGCTGAAATTACAATGCCCGCCTGATAGTCGTTATTTTTTAAAAGATATGCAACGGCAGGCGTGGGGAGTATTCCCAAATCCGTTACTTTTATTCCTGCGGCATTTATGCCTTTTGTCAAAGCTTGCAAAATTCTTTTGCCTGATTGTCTGGTATCTCGTCCTATCAAAATTCCTTTACCGTTTTTGTCCAGAGTTTGTGCCAAAACATATCCGATAAGCGATACGGTATTATCGTCAAAAGGAAAGTTATCAGCTTTTCCTCTTATTCCGTCAGTTCCGAAAAATTTCATATTTTGTTCCTTTAATTTTTTTATAACATCCTGCTCATTATACATAAATTCTAAAGAAAATACTACGCATCGGCAAAAACTTTTCCGTCGTCCAGTTTCACGGAAAGTTTTGTATATTCGCTGTGAAAATCATTTTTTAGTCGGTCAATATATCTTTTGCATTCCCATTTGCACATCGGCAGGTCGTGCAGCAGATAATTACCGCAGGTTTCCGCAGTTGTTGCGGGAACTTCTTTCTGCATCAAAATCCATTCAAGACATTCAATCGTCAGTTTTCTTATATCTTGGACTGTATAAGTTCCTGTCATAATGATATACATTCCCGTAAGACATCCCATAGGACCGACATAGACAACATCATCTTTTACTTTTGAGTTGCGGAACCATGTCGCCGTTAAATGTTCCAAGCTGTGCATCGCTGCAGGAGCAACGGCAGGTTCCTTATTCGGTTCGGTTATACGAATATCAAAAGTTGTAAATCCTTTATCTTCACGTGAAATATAAATGCCGGGTTTTAAGTGAGTGTGATCTATTGTAAAACTTTTTATAACTTCCATAATATGCTCCTTTGCGTTTTTTTTAAAATTTTTGTTTCCCGAAATTTCAATCCTTTAGTTTTCCAATCCGTTCAACCATGATATTATTTTATTTTTAACCTGTTGGTCGTAACTTGAATTCAAATTGTTGAAAGATTCCCCTTTTAAAATATTTGCATTTTTTGCTTTCATTTTAAAATCTTCAAAATAAGTTCCGTAGTTGCTTCCCTGCGTGGAAAAAGGAACAACATTTTTATTTTTAAAATCAAACTTTTTCAGAAATTCCAGCACCACGGGTGCGGCGGTATACCACCATATCGGAGAGCCGACAAAAACGGTATCATACTCGTCAATGTTCGGAAAGTCGTTTATTATTTCCGGATAATTACCGGAAGAAATTTGTTTTTTTGATGTTACATACAATGCCGGGCTTTGCTTTATTTCCTCTTTCGGTTTTATCTCATAAATATCCGCATTTGTAAGAGCTTGTATTTTTAAAGCAATGTCTTTTGTCTTGCCTGTTAAAGAATAATAAATGACTAAAGTTCTTCCCAAATTTTTGTTCAGTTTAACTGCGGCGGAATATTTTGCCATTTCGTTTTTATTCTTTTTGGATACTTTATACAAGTGAATTAAAGAAGATATTCCTGCGGCCAGTGCTATAATCAACACTGCATATAAAACTGTTTTCATATCAAACTCCTTTTTTATTTTTATGCCGATTTTTATGCCGGCGAAATTTTGCTTTTGTAAGATTATAAGAAAAAATGCTGCGGTTTTCAAGGGATGAAATTTTTTTGAAATGTTAAGGAAACACTGATTATGAATTAACAAAAATTATGAGCAGATTTTGTCTGCCGGAAATTTCTTTTCCAATTTTAAAATTCTCTCTTCAAAATTTTTCTCCAAGTCTAAAATTTTTATTTCCAGTTCTTTAAGTTTCAATTGGAATTTTGAGTTCACATAACCTTTTTCAAAATTATTTTTTTTGATTACTTTGTCTTCAGTCAGTTCTCTTACCGGAACATTTAACGCATTTGCAATTCTTTCCAAGGTATCTTCTTTCGGGTTTCTTTTCCCTGTCAGCCACACGGACAGTGTTTGCAGTTTTATACCCAGCTTGTTTGCCAATTCCGTCTGCGACATTTTTTTAAATATAACAAATCCTTAATCCTGTTTCCGATGCCGGTTTGTTTTTGTTTCATAAAAAAACCTGCTATT
>CAJOOL010000163.1 GCA_905236115.1 uncultured Endomicrobiia bacterium | reverse complement strand
TCCGTAAAAACGGAACAGTCTGAAAATTCCGATAAAAATAAAACGGATGAAAATCAAAAAGACGAAACAAATGCACAGGATATAGAAGTTCCAGTTATGGATAAAAAAATTATTTCCGACGAAGCTCAGATTATTTATATGCCGGAAGAAAAAGAGTATGATGACGATTCTTCTTTGCAGGCTCTTGCAAAAATAAAAACCGTTAAAGTTGAAGACGAAAACATAATAGATAACAGTTATGCCATAATAGACGACGAAGAAAGTTTTAAAAAGATAATGCCTTCGGTAAAAAAGAAAGATATTTCAAAAGATGCCAAAATTATTGTTCTTGATGCCGGACACGGCGGACATGACCCCGGGGCTGTCGGTCCGCACGGAGTAAAAGAAAAAGACATCAATTTGGCAATTGTTTTACAGCTGGAAAAAATATTCAAAAGAGATAAAAATTTCAAAGTTATTCTTACCAGAGACGATGATACGTTTATACCTCTTGTGGAAAGGGCTAATATCGCCAACAATAAAAAAGCAGACCTTTTTATTTCTGTCCACTGCAATGCTAATATAAAAAGAGAAGCTTCCGGTTTTGAAGTTTATTTTCTGTCGGAGAATGCTTCCGATAAAGAAGCCTTTTCTACTCAAACTTTGGAAAACTCCGTTATTGCTTTAGAAGATAAAAACGATGAAGAAAAGACGGTTTTGCAGGATCTTTTATGGTCTATGGTATTTACGGAATTTATTAACGAGTCTTCAGAGCTTGCCAGCTTCATATCATGCGAATCTACCGGAAGATTAAAAATTCCCAACAGAGGAACAAAGCAGGCAAACTTTTATGTGTTGAGAGGAACTCAGATGGCTTCCGTGTTGGTGGAATGTGCTTATGTAAGCAACTATACCGAAGAAGCCAAACTGCAAAAATCAAGTTTTCAAAAATCCGTTGCCGATGCAATATACGAGGGTGTAAAAAAATATTATGCAAGAAAAAACTTTGGTAAATAAAAATAATCCCATAGGAATTTTTGATTCCGGTTTTGGCGGTCTTACGGTAATGGCGGCCGTATCAAAACTTTTGCCTGACGAAAATATTATTTATTTCGGTGATACCGCACATGTTCCTTACGGAACAAAATCCAAAAAAACAGTTACGGAATTTTCCGAAAAAATTTCAAGATTTCTGTTAAAAAATAATGTTAAAATGATAGTTATAGCCTGCAATACGGCTTCAGCTTTCAGCTTGAATTATTTAAGAAATTTTGTTAATGTTCCGATAATCGGCGTAATAAAAGCAGGTTCCGTATTGGCTGCCAAAATAACCGAAAATAAAAAAGTCGGTGTTATAGGAACAGAGGGAACAATAAAAAGCAAAGCGTATGAAAAAGAAATAAAAAAATATGATAAAAATATAAAAAGTTTTTCTAAATCATGTCCTCTTTTTGTGCCGTTGGTAGAAGAGGGTTGGAATGATGGAAAAATTACACGTGAAATAATAAAGATTTATTTGAAAGATTTGCTTGATAAAAATATAGATACAATTATTTTGGGCTGTACGCATTATCCTCTTTTAAAAGAATCCATAAAAAAAGTTATCGGTAAAAATATAAATATCGTAGACTCCGCAAGTGCCGTAGCGGCACAGGTTAAATATATTTTGACAAAAAATAATATACTTAAAAAATCGGGTAAAGGAAAATATAAATTTTTTGTTTCTGACAGCCCGGAAAAATTTAAAGCTATAGGCAACAAATTTTTGGGTAATAAAATATTAAATGTAACGAAAAAAAGCCTGTAATGTGTGATAAAAGACCAAACGACAACAAAACGAAGTTAGCTTTTAATAGTTTTATTGGCATTTTGAGTGGAGTGTTAGCAAAGTCAAAAAATCTGCTGTTACCGTTGATTGTAAATTATAAATTGGAGTATTTATGAAATACAAAATTTCCGTATTCAGAAAATTTTCTTCGGCACATGCTTTAAGAGGTTATAAAGGCAAATGCGAAAATCTTCATGGACATAACTGGAAAGTGCGTGTATGTCTTTGCGGAACGAAACTTGACGAAATAGGTATGCTTGTGGATTTTACCGAAATGAAAGCCGGTCTTGATAAAATTATGGCCAAACTTGACCATAAATTTTTAAATGAAACGGTTCCTTTTGATAAAATAAATCCTACGGCGGAAAATATTGC
>CAJOOL010000162.1 GCA_905236115.1 uncultured Endomicrobiia bacterium | reverse complement strand
TTTTAATATTTCCCCGTGTATGCGTCCAAATACAGCTGCTTAATTTCCGACATCAGCGGATACGCAGGGTTGGCTCCCGTGCACTGGTCGTCAAAGGCTCTTTCAACAAGCACGTCAAGATTGGCCATAAATTCTTCTTCCTTAATGCCGTATTCTTTTATGGATTTGGGAAGATTAATTTTCGTCATCAGTTCGTCAACGGCTTTTATCAGAAGTTCCACTTTCTCGTCGTCGTTTCTTCCGCCCAAGCCCAGCTCGTCGGCAATCTGTCCGTATTTCATTTTTGCATTTGGATATTTATACTGAGGGAAAATCGCCTGTTTGGTCGGCCTGTCGTTGGAGTTAAATTTTATAATCTGTCTTATCAAAAGTGCATTTGCAACACCGTGAGGAATATTATACATAGCTCCAAGTTTATGTGCCATGGAATGACACAATCCCAAAAATGCGTTCGCAAAAGCCATACCTGCAATCGTTGCGGCATAGTGCATTTTCTCTCTGGCTTTCGGGTCGTTTTTTCCCTCGTTGTAAGAACGCGGAAGATATTTAAACACCAGCTTTGTTGCTTCCAAAGCATTGGAGTTTGTAAAGTTCGTTGCCATACAGGAAACATACGCTTCTATGGAATGCACCAACGCATCAATTCCGGAAGCCGATGTCAAACCTTTCGGCATTCCGTCAACGAAATTAGGGTCAACTATTGCCATGTTCGGCGTTAAAGCGTAATCGGCAAGTGCGTATTTGTAATGTGTTTTCTCGTCGGTGATAATTGAAAAAGGCGTTACTTCCGAGCCCGTTCCCGATGTGGTGGGAATACATACCATACATGCTTTTTTGCCGAGCTCCGGTATCTGACAAATTCTTTTTCTTATATCCATAAATCTCATTGAAATATCTTCAAAGTTCGTCTCCGGCTGCTCATACAAAAGCCAAATAATTTTCCCGGCGTCCATCGGTGAGCCTCCGCCCAGAGCGATAATAACATCAGGCTCATAAGCTCTGACCATGGTAAGTGCATCGTCTATGGTCGCCAGTGTCGGGTCGGGCTTTACGTCAAAAAACATCTGATGGTCTATGCCTATCTCGTCCAAAACATCGGTAATATTTTCCACCGCACCGGAATTGAACAAAAATCTGTCGGTAACGATAAATGCTCTTTTTTTGCCTTTCAGTTCTTTCAAGGCCAGGTCTAAACAGCCTCTTTTAAAATATATTTTCTGAGGAACTTTAAACCACAGCATATTTTCTCTCCTTTCGGCAACAGTCTTATAATTCAGCAGATGTTCCACGCCTATATTTCCGGATATGGAATTTCCTCCCCAGGAACCGCACCCCAGCGACAGAGACGGCTCAAGTTTAAAGTTGAAAATATCCCCTATTCCGCCTTGAGACGACGGCGTGTTTATCAGTATACGGCACGACGGCATTTTTTCGGCGAAAATATTTACTCTTTCTTTCACTCTTTCGTCGGTATAAAGAACGGAAGTATGTCCCGGACCGCCTTTGGAAACAAGCTGATACGCCATTTCGGCGGCTTCTTCAAAATTTTTCGCTTTATACATTGTCAGTATCGGCGAAAGCTTCTCTCTGGAAAAAGGATCATCCCAGTCAACTTTCGGTCTTTCGCATAAGAGAAGTTTGGCATCCTGAGGAATTTTAAATCCTGCCAGTTCTGCAATTCTGTGTGCAGTCTGCCCTACTATTAAAGGATGTGCGGTGCCTCTTTTCGGGTCAATGAAAGGCAAATCCAGCATCTTTTTTTCGTCGCTTTTATTTACAAGATAAGCCCCGCGGTAAATGAATTCTTTTTTTACTTTTTCATAAACATCTTCCACCACCACTACGGATTGCTCCGAAGCACAAATCATTCCGTTATCAAAAGTTTTTGACATTATTATTGAAGATACCGACATTCTTATGTCTGCGGTTTCGTCTATCACCGCAGCGGTATTGCCAGGGCCTACGCCGAGTGCAGGTTTGCCTGAAGAATATGCGGCTTTAACCATTCCCGGACCGCCCGTTGCCAAAATGCAGGCAATGTCGGGATGATGCAGCAAAACATCGGAAAGTTCCATTGTCGGCGTATCTATCCAGCCGATAATATCTTCCGGAGCTCCGGCTTCAACGGCAGCTTTAAGAACCACGCGTGCTGCTTCTATGGTGCTTTTGGTTGCTCTGGGATGAGGCGAAAATATTATTGCGTTTCTTGTCTTCAAACATATAAGAGATTTAAATATCGCGGTGGATGTGGGGTTGGTTGTCGGGATAATTCCTGCAATTATTCCTAGAGGTTCGGCAACAACTCTTATTCCGTTTTCTTTATCTTCGCTTATTATTCCGCAGGTTTTTGCAAATTTATGTTTATTATATATGTATTCGGAAGCAAAATGATTTTTTATTATTTTATCTTCCAGCACTCCCATACCGGTATCTTCTACTGCCATACGGGCTAAAGGTATTCTTACTTTGTTTGCGGCAGTTGCTGCGGCTTTAAAAATCTTGTCCACCTGTTCCTGCGTATATTGCTCGTATTTTTTCTGAGCGGTTTTTACTCTTGCAATTAAATCATTCAGTTTTTCCGCACTGTCAACTTTTATTTTATCTTCGGTTTGGTTTTCGGTTTTATTTTCGCTGATTTGTGAAATATCTTCGGTGTCCGCTACGGATATTTTGGCGGATGTAATTCTTTTTTTTGCCGGCGTATTTTTTCTTCTGTTTACCATTTTATCCTCCTGTTTAGGAAATTATTATATTATTGATTATAAGAAAAAAACAAAAGACTTGTCAAAAATTTTTGGAAGTTTTTATAAGGATGGTTTTAGTGTTGAGTTATGTTTTCGCGGAGTGAAACTATTTCCTGTTGTATGTTTTCTATATTTTTTAATATTTGTTCGGTTTTTTCTGCCTGCAGTTCGGAAGTTTTCTTTTGTTCCCGTATTAAATTTATTAAAAGATTTATCGTATTCGGTTCCTGTTCGGACTGATTTTCCTTTGTATTGTTTACTGTTGTTTGATTGGTTGTGGTGCTTGGACTGTTTAGTGCGGTTGAATATTTTTCGTCCGTCAGATAATTCAGCGGGATATTTAAAACTTCCGCTATTTTTTT
>CAJOOL010000161.1 GCA_905236115.1 uncultured Endomicrobiia bacterium | reverse complement strand
GCACTATAAAATAAAATTTTTAAGAAAAATTTATAAATAAACGAAAAACGGGTCTGAACATAGCACAGCCCGGAAAACGAGGCGGACAGGAATTTTATTTTTCCCGTCAGCCTCAAATTTTTTCTGGAAAAAATCAGAAAAATATCCTATAATATAATATGAATAAAGAATTTTTTGAGGGAGGGATTTTTATGAAAAAGAAAAAAATATTAGAATCTTTTTATCAAAGATTAAAAAACGAAGAAAAATTAACAGGAAAAAAATTTGATAAATTTGCATTAAAGTTTGCAAAAGCGGTTGATACTTTAAGACAAATTCAAACCAGCACAAATTCTTCAATATGGGATGTTTATATGGAGGGCAGAAAATAAATGCAATATAGACTGCTTGATGCAAGTACTCTTCTTTTAATTTTTGGTGAAGAAAGTTTAAAAGAAAAAAGTTTTGATTTGCTTAAAGAAATTACAAGCGGAGATAAATTTTTTTATATTCCTCAATTTTGTATTTTGGAAGTTTTAAATACAATCAGTAAATGGTATTATAGAGAAGTTAACGGACAAAGAAAAATAACGCTTGAACAGGCAAAACAATCTATAAATATTTTTTCGGAAATGATAAGAAATAAAGAATATTTATATACTTACGAATTCAATCAAAATCATATTTTGAACAGCAATAAAATTTTCCCGGTTGAACATACTACGCCGAAAGGGAATAAATCTTATCTTTCAACTTTTGATATAGCCATTATCGCAATGGGTGCAGAGCTTCAGTTCGTTCATGGTAAAGAAAATTTTTCAATAATTTCCTCGGATAAAAGACTGGTAGATGTTTCCAATGCCGCAAGTATCAATGCCGTTTTGTATTAATCAGCGTTTCCTTTCTCAACCCTCAATCCTCAACTATTTCAAACTTGTTTTATCTCTCAAATTTTAATATAATACAAGTTTAAAATTTTAGGTATTTAATATTTTAGATATTTAATAAAAATAAGGAGGTAGTCCGAATAATGTTAGTCTATAACAAGACCAAAAGAATGCTTGAGCCTGAAGAGTATAAGTTTGAACTTCAGGATGTTAAAGAGCCTAATTTATTAAGAGAAACTTTTTCATACAGAGATATTCCTAAAATAGCTTTTAACAATACGGTAGTTCCCATGAACCCGCCGGAAAATATCTGGATGACGGATACCACTTTCAGAGACGGCCAGCAGGCATTTCCTCCTTTTACCGTAGAGCAAATATCCCATTTGTTTGACTTAATGCACGAGCTCGGCGGTCCCAACGGAATGATAAGACAGACGGAATTTTTCCTTTATTCCGATAAAGATAAAAAAGCCGTCAGAAAATGTCAGGAAAAAGGCTACGATTTTCCTATAATTACTTCATGGATAAGAGCCAACAAAAATGATTTTAAACTCGTTAAAGAAATGGGAATAAAAGAAACCGGAATTTTAACTTCCTGCTCCGATTATCATATATTTTTAAAATTGAAAAAAACAAGAAGACAGGCTCTTGATATGTATCTTGATATAGTTAAAGCTGCACTTGACGAGGGTATTACGCCGAGATGTCATTTTGAAGATATTACAAGAGCGGATTTTTACGGCTTTGTTGTTCCTTTTGCCAAAGAACTTATGAAACTTTCCAAGCAGGCAGGAATTCCCGTAAAAATAAGAGCCTGCGATACTTTAGGTTTCGGTGTTGCTTATCCCGGTGTTGCATTACCCAGAAACATCAACGGCATAATGTACGGTTTAACGCACCATGCGGGCGTGCCGTCGGAATGGTTGGAATGGCACGGTCATAACGATTTTTACAGAGCATTGACCAATTCCACTTTTGCATGGCTTTACGGATGTTCCGGTATAAACGGAACACTTCTCGGCATAGGGGAAAGAACAGGTAATACTCCGATAGAAGCACTGGCTATAGAATATGTCGCTTTCAGAGGCGACCATAACGGAATGAATCTTCCCGTTATCACGGAAATAGCAGACTATTTCAGAAAGGAATTGAAATATGATGTTCCTAATATGCAGCCGTTTGTCGGGGCACATTTTAACAGTACCAGAGCAGGAATACATGCCGACGGATTGTTGAAAGAACAGGAAATTTACAATGTTTTTGATACAACTACAATACTTAACAGACCTCCCGAAGTTGCAATTACCGACAGGGCAGGGCTGGCAGGTATTGCTTATTGGATAAACACGCAGCATCCGAAATTTAAAGACAGCGAAGAAAAAATTGACAAGAATCATCCCGGTGTTGCAAAGATAAAAGAATATATTGACGAACAGTTTTCTGCCGACAGAGTTAATCCGCTTACGAAAGACGAAATGATGGAACTTGTGAAGAAGAATATATTGTAAAAATTTCCGTTCAGTCTGTCATTGCGAGGAATAAATATAAAGTATTTATGACGAAGCAATCTTGTCGTTCACCGCGAAGCAGTGTCATCCTGAACGAAGTGAAGGGTCTCGTCGTTCGTCTGTCATTCCCGAGTGTCTCTGTCGGGAATCTGTAGTATAAAAATATCTAAAACTCTCAGCTTTCAGCTGTTCAACTATTATTAACGAGGTTATATAAAAATGAATATTGCAAAAAAAATTATCAAAAAACACTTGGTTTCAGGAACAATGGAAGCAGGCAATGAAATAGCCTTAAAAATTGACCAAACATTAACACAGGATGCCACCGGAACTATGGCATATCTTCAGTTTGAGGCAATGAACGTTCCTAAAGTAAAAACCGAAATATCGGTAAGTTATGTTGACCATAACACTTTACAGTCAGGCTTTGAAAATGCAGATGACCATAAGTTTCTTCAGACTATAGCAAATAAGCACGGAATAATTTTTTCTCCTGCAGGCAACGGAATTTGCCATCAGGTACATTTGGAAAGGTTCGGTGTTCCGGGCAAAACTTTAATCGGTTCCGATTCTCATACACCGACGGGCGGAGGGATAGGAATGCTTGCTTTCGGTGCGGGCGGGCTTGATGTGGCCTGTGCAATGGCAGGACAGCCTTTTTATATCACAATGCCCAAAATCGTTAAAGTAAATTTAACCGGAAAGCTCAGAGACTGGGTAAGTGCAAAAGATATAATTCTTGAACTTTTAAGACTTTTGTCCGTTAAGGGCGGAAGAGGAAAAATATTTGAGTTTGCGGGCAAAGGGGTAAAAACTCTTTCCGTTCCCGAAAGAGCCACCATAACAAATATGGGAACCGAACTCGGTGCAACTACAACGATATTTCCGTCAGACGAAATAACAAAAGATTTCTTGAAAAGACAGAACAGAGAAAGCGACTGGGTAGAAATGGCTGCCGATGCAGATGCAAAATATGACGAAGAAATAAATATAGATTTGAATACGCTGGAACCTTTAATTGCAGCACCGCACAGTCCGGACAACGTAAAAAAAGTGAAAGATTTGAAAGGAACAAAAGTTGATCAGGTTTGTATCGGTTCCTGCACAAACTCTTCTTATGCCGATATGATGTTGTGTGCCGAAACCTTAAAAGATAAAAAAATAAATAAAAATACCAGCCTTACAATTTCTCCGGGCTCAAGACAAGTATTTTCTATGCTTGCTGAATCGGGTAAATTGTTTAATATCATAAATGCAGGTGCCAGAATATTGGAATGTGCATGCGGACCTTGTATAGGAATGGGGCAGGCTCCCAAAACTAAAGCAGTTTCTTTAAGAACGTTTAACAGAAATTTTGAGGGAAGAAGCGGAACGAAAGACGCACAAGTTTATCTTTGTTCGCCTGAAGTTGCACTTGCCGCGGCATTGACGGGAGAAATTACCGACCCTACAACATTGTTTGGTGCTAAACCTAAAATAAATCTTCCCGATCATTTTTATATTAACGATGAGCATTTTCAAAAACCGTCAAACGACGGGGACATTGTCAGAGGACCGAACATAAAACCTCTTCCGAAATTTGAGCCTATGGCGGATTCCGTTTCGGCGGATGTCGTCTTAAAAGTCGGCGACAATATTTCTACCGACCATATTCTTCCTGCAGGTGCCAAGATTTTGCCTTTAAGGTCTAATCTTCCTGCAATTTCCGAACATACTTTCGGTGCCGTAGATAAAGATTTTGTCGCAAGAGCAAAATCGGTTAAAAACGGTGTTATTATCGGTGCGGAAAATTACGGACAAGGTTCTTCCAGAGAGCATGCCGCACTTGCCCCGAGATATTTGGGAATAAAATTTGTCATAACAAAATCTTTTGCCAGAATACATTTGGCAAACTTAATAAATTTCGGTATTATTCCTTTAACTTTTGATAACCCTGCCG
>CAJOOL010000160.1 GCA_905236115.1 uncultured Endomicrobiia bacterium | reverse complement strand
TAAATCCGAAAAAACAAATCCCGTTGTTGATAAGCTGTCAAAACGGGATAAGAAAATGCTGCGCTATGTAATTGAAAATCATATTTCAGAGATAAAAACAAAAGATTTAGCTGATATTTTCGCCGTAACACCGCGAGCCATAAATAAATGGTGTACAGATTGGTGTGACAGGAGAATACTTGTTCCTAACCGCAAAAATGTCAGGGTAACATCTTATACATTATCCGAAGAATACAATAATATTGAATTGCACGAATTGGGGTTTACGGATTAAATTTGCGAGTATAGGAAATACTTATCTAAAATTTCCGAAATACTATGACAAGTTCAGTGAATGATTACGAATATTCAATATCAGAAAAATTGACTACATTGAGAACGAACCCCGTAACAACCATATATGAAATTACAGAAAAATGTGAAAGGACAGAAGATGATTAAAAGGGATATTTTATTCAAAACCGATGATTTTGTTTTTTCGTATCGGGTCGGTGGGATTTTGATAAGGGATAATAAAATCCTTTTACAGAAGCCAAAAAATGACGACGGATATTCAATAATAGGCGGACATATCGCCTGTATGGAAACAGCTGCCGAGACGTTAAAAAGAGAATTTAAGGAAGAGCTTGGCTGTGATATAGATGTCGGAGAGCTGACTGCAGTCGGCGAGATATTTTTCAATTGGGGCAAAAGGCCTTGTCACCAGATATGCCTTTATTTTAATGTTAGTTTGCAGGATAATTCAATTCCGCTTGACGGCGTTTTCAAAGGCGTTGATGGGATTGGAAACAAAAAGATGAAACTTGATTTTTGCTGGGTGGACATAAATGATTTACAAAGTAGTATAAATTTTTATCCGCCCGAATTGCTGTCGCAAATTTCAAATAATAATCACAAAGTTTTTCACTTTATTTCAAAACAAATTTAAAAAACCTCTTGACTCCTACGCTGCGTAATAGCTTACAATGTTTATATCGGCCGAAAAAAAGGAGTGTTTAAAATGATGACTGTTAAAGAAATATCCGATATAAGCGGTATAAGCATCCGCACCCTGCATTATTATGACGAAATAGGTTTGCTGAAACCGACCGTCAGAAACGAGGCGGGTTACAGGTTTTATGATGATGAAGCTTTGGAAACATTGCAACAGATACTGCTTTTTCGCGAATTTGATATTCCGTTAAAAGAGATAAAAGCCATCATTGAAACTCCGGGATTTGACAAAGCACGTATACTTGCCACGCAGCGCAAAATGCTTGAAACAAAGAAACACCGCATTGAGCACATGCTTGCAAGTATAGACGAAATTCTGAAAGGAGAAAACAAGATGGATTTTAAAATTTTTAACAAAACTGAAATAGAGGAAATGTTTGAAGCAATGCTAAAAAATATGCCTGATGATCTGAAACAAACCGCAATTACCGAATTTGGCAGCCTTGAAAAATGGAAAAAGCATTATATCGAGGTAGTTTCAAGTGTGAAAATGCAGCGTAGTTACAAGAAAATGATAGAATGGTACGGAGACAAAGAAAAGGCACTTGACTCCGTTAAAAATCCCCCAAGCAAAGAAATGGCAGCAGCATTTTTAAGGCGTGAAGAAAATATACTTAATCGGCTTTACGCAAAGAAAAATATGCCAGTCAATTCTTTCGAGATAAAGGAACTTATAGGCGAATACGGTTTTATCACGAAAAAATTGTATAGCCTGAATGACGAAAGCGGATTTATGCTTGCATTGGCAAAGAATTACAGAAATGAGAAAGTGCGAAAAAACTGCAATCAAAAGTACGGAACGGGCGCGGCGGAATTCTTTGCAAAAGCGATTGAGGGATTTTATATTAAATAAGAAATTTCTCATAATACTTTATAATATTTAATAATTATATAAAGCTGATGCGAATAGAATGATTTATTTATTGCGGTTCGCATCAGCTTTGTATTGTATGCAAAATCAGCTGAAATATATATAAGGTGTAACAGTAGGCTTCCCGTGAGGGTGTTTTTTTACATACAGGTATAACCGCCGTCAACGGGGATGATACAGCCGTTTAC
>CAJOOL010000159.1 GCA_905236115.1 uncultured Endomicrobiia bacterium | reverse complement strand
TTTCTGATTCTCTTATACTGACCGAACATATAACCGATTTCTCTTGCACCTGTTCCGATATCTCCTGCAGGAACGTCAGTGTCTGCATCAATATATTTGCAAAGTTCCGTCATAAAGCTCTGACAGAATCTCATAACTTCGTTATCGGATTTACCTTTAGGATCAAAATCCGAACCGCCTTTTCCGCCGCCCATCATCAAACCTGTTAATGAGTTTTTGAAAATCTGTTCAAAACCTAAAAATTTGATTGTGCTTAAATTTACCGAAGGATGAAGTCTTAAACCGCCTTTGTAAGGCCCGAGAGCGGAATTAAACTGAACTCTGAAACCTCTGTTTACGTGGAATGTTCCCTTATCGTCCTGCCAAGGAACTCTGAAAAGAATCTGTCTTTCAGGTTCAACTATTCTTTCAAGAATGCTTGCATCCTGATATTCTTTGTGTTTTTCAATTACCGGGCTGATTGATTCCAAAACTTCTTTTACTGCCTGTAAGAACAAAGCTTCGCCCTGATTTCTCTGTTCTACTTCTTTCAACACTTTTTCTACATAAGCGTTCATTTTTTTGTCTGCTCCTTATTTAAAATCTTTAAAAAACACTGAATAATTCTGCCGCTTTCGTAATGAAAACTTTTACTTAACAAAAGCATCCTTGCTTTTAGAATTATTCAGTGTCCTTAAATTTTTCAGTTTTTATCAACGACGAGTATTTTACATTTTTAAGAGCTTTTTTGTCAAGGACAGGAAGCGGAACGGCAATTTATAATTTACAATTTAGAATTTAGGAAATACTGATTAATTATGAATGAGCAAAGCCCGAAGCAGATTTTGCCTATAAAGAGGCGGAACTTCGCATATAATTGAACGGCGGGAAAGACAGTTGAAAAGCTGAAATTACGGCTTGACAACTTATATAACATAATATATAATATTAAACATAATAAATGTTATAAAAATGCAAAAAAAGAAACTTCAGAAGAAAAGAACCGCAGACGAAAGAAACCTAAGAAAAAAGAAGTCTGAAAAGAAAGAGACCGCAGAAAGAAACTGACGAAAAAAACTAAAGAAACAATATGAGAGAAATAATAAAATCCGTCAGAAATTATCTTAACCTTACACAGGAAGAGCTGGCAAAAGATTTATCCTTAACTTTTGCTACCGTCAACCGCTGGGAAAACGGAATATCTTTCCCTAATAAACTTGCACAAACAAAGCTTTATGATTACTGCACGGAAAAAGAAGTTCCCGTGTACCGTATGGTTATGGATAAAATTAAAAATTATACACGGAAAACAAAACTTTCCAAAAATCAACAAATTCTTTATCACGGTTCCAAAAGCGGTATATCAGGGAAAATAGCACCGATAAGCAGAGATAAATGCGATTTCGGCAAGGGGTTCTATATGGGCACAACCATAGAGCAGCCGGCCACATTGATATGTGATTTTGAATATTCCAAAATTTATATACTTTCCGTAACATTAAAAAATTTAAAAGTGCTGAACCTTAAAGATGATATTGAATGGGCAATGTTTATCGCATATAACAGAGGCAGAATGGACGATATAAAAAATTCCAAATTTTACTTGAATTATAAAAAAATAACCGAAAAATATGATGTTATCGCCGGCAGTATTGCAGACGACAGAATTTTTTATGTGTTGGATAATTTTTTTGACGGAAACATCACGGATTTGGCTTTAACAAAAAGTTTGTCGGTGTTGAATTTGGGAAAACAATATGCGGCATTAACACAAAAAGCCTGTAAAAACATAAAAATAGAAAAAGAAATAAATTTATCTTTTTTTGAGAAAAAATTTATACGGCAGATAAGCAAACAAAACAGAGATACGGGAATATCTCTTGCAAAAGACATTCAAAAAAAATACAGAAGAAACGGAAAATTTTTTGACGAAATATTGGAGACAAGAAAATAAATGTTGGACAGTCTTGACAGACAGATATGTAAAATACAGGGAAGATTATTTGAGTTGTCGTTTGACAAAGGATACGACAGCGAAAGTTTTATTACGGTATTTATGAAGTCAGAAACTGCAAAAAATTTAGATTCGGTTTACAACCGTATGCAGTGGGCAGGCGAAGAATATCTTTTGGAAGAAGTGGAAGAACAGGAAAAGCTTATTAAGTCGGAAAAAATTTTTGATAAAGAAGTTTTGTTTTGGACAGGATATTTATACAGATATTGGCATTATTATAAAAATCAAACGAGCAAAAAAATTATTAAAATTGCTCCGGCAAAAATCGTAACAAGAAATTATTTTATGTTTCATACTTTGGATGTGGAAAAAGCGATTGATAATTTTATTGAGATGTTTCAAAATAAAAAATAAACTTAAAGAAACATTGAATAATTCTTAAACGGAAACCGCAAGGCTTTTTACCGGGGCAAATTTGCATTTTTAGGAAGAATATAAATCCAAATCTTTGCAACAATATCAGTATGCGTATTGATTTGGATGATTGGAAGAGGAGAGGTTGAAACGGCAATTTATAATGTACATTTTGAAAATTTAACAAAATCCTGTCTTGACAAAATGTAGAGTATATCATACAATATAAATATGAAAGAATTATGTTATTTTAAATATACAAACTTGTACTTTAAATGGTTTTCTAAACTGGATAAAGGATACAGATTAATAGTAATAAAAGCCTTAGAAGATATTGAAGACGGAAAACTCGGGAAACTGAAGCACATAAAAAAGATTTTATTTGAATTAAGGCTTGATATCGGACAGGGAATAAGAATTTATCTTATTCAAGACGGCGATACATTAGTAGTTATATTAAGTGCAGGCGATAAAAATACCCAGCAAAGAGATATAAACAAAGCAATAGAGTTAATGGAAATATATTTAGAGCTAAAAGAAAAGGGAGAACTGGAACAATGGCTAAAAAAATAAAAAAACTTTTGATGTCGCAGGATGAATTTGATAAAAAATTTTTTTACGGTGATAAGGATTTTACGAGGATTTATTTGGCGGAAAGTTTAAAAGAATATTCGCAAGAGCACGACAAAAAGAGATTATTTAAAAGTTTGTTTAGGGCTATCAAATGGAACGGTATAACGAAATTTGCAAAAAAAATCGGTCTGTCCAGAAGCGGAATATATGATGCCTTAATAAGAGAAAATGCAAATCCGTGCTTTGATACTTTACAGAAAATTTTCTACGGATTGAATATAAAACTTAACTTTGATGTAGAAAGTTTGGAAGACGAAAAAGAAGAATATAAACCTAAATCTGTGCAACAATATCAGTATGCGTATTGAAGAAAGTTGAATAGCTGAACAGCCTATCTCTGCGAAACTCCGCCTCTTTATAGGCAAAATCTACTTCGGGCTTTGCTCATTCAGAATTATTCAGCATTTCCTTTAGCAAAGATTTTCCCGCTTTATAATCTTTGCTTTTAA
>CAJOOL010000158.1 GCA_905236115.1 uncultured Endomicrobiia bacterium | reverse complement strand
CTCTTACTTCCGACTGACCGTTTTCATTTCCAATTACGTCCATAACGGTTCCGTTACAAGGCGATAGAATAAAATTTTCGTCGGCATTAATTGTCAAATCCGGATCTCTGAAAAAGAATATACAGAAAACCGCCGCCAGATAAAAAATAACAGATAACGGCGGAAATATAAAAGAACATAAAATACCTGCTGCAAGACAACCTAAAATAAAAGGATAACCATCTTTAACTATTGACATAATAACTCCTTAAGCTGAAATTGATAAAATCAAAAATTTTGGTAAAATTAAACAGGAAGATATTCTACCAAATTAGCGAACAATATTCAAATTTTTATCAAGAAAAAAATCAAGGAAATGCCGATTAATTAACCGATATTTTTATGATTTATAAAGAATTGATTATTGATATGGATGTCTTTTGCAGTAAATCCGCATAAGATTTTTGAGATGTTTTGCCGAAGCCTTTTTCCGAGCTTGATATACTGTTGATTTGTGTGCCCGTCTGTGCAGATACAAGTTCCGCAGTAACATCAGCCGAAGAAATAAACAAATCCGTATCGGAACTTTGCAGTTTTTTCAGTTCGGTCTTTACGGTATCGGAAAAATTAAATTTTACGTTCAAAATATAATCTTCATTTTGGTTAACAACGGCAAAACCGTTCTGCACCAGATAAGATTTGATTGACAAATACAAGTCGCCGCCTTTTTTATCTGATGAAACATTCAAATTTATTTTCTTTTTATTTCCTAAAAAATTCAGCTCGTCGGATACGGTTCTAAAAGAAAAACCGTTATAAAAGTCTTCTTCCAATCCGAAAGTTGTTTTTAAGTCCAATTCCAGTTTATAATTGAATTTTTTTAAATAAGAAACTTTATTAAATACATAATCTATTTTTCCGTTGTCGCCGCAGTAAATAGTTTCTATTGAAAAATTGTTTACGGTTTTTACGGTAAAAGCATACTTTCTGCAAGGCTCAATAATGTTTTTGCCGTCTGAAAAATATGCAGAAATCTTTGTATTTATACCGCCGGAATTTTCCGAAACGGAATAAGAATTTTTAAAAGAAATTTTGGATAGAATGTCGTTTATTTCGGCCAGAATTTGATTTTGTGAAGTTTGGTTAATGCCGTAAGTGTAAATAATTTTTAAGTTTTCAATCAGCTCTGTCAGTGCATCGCCGTATTGTCCGCCGCTTATAAAATTCTTTGCTTTGGCATACCTGTTTGTAAAAGTCTGTCTCAACTGTTCGTATTCTTTAGCCAAACGAACTTTTTCTTCTTCATAATCTTTCTTGTTATATTCTACCAAAGCATGAACCGTATAGGATTTTTTGCCTGCATCTTCATATTTTTCAAAGTACACATCTTTCACTTTTGTGTCCAGCAGACGAACTTCCCTGGTTTTTGTTTTTGTTCTGTCGTCAAGATATGCTCCCGTGTCGGACACTATTCTTTCTGTATTTACCGACATTGTCATATCCATACTTTGCACGGCCTGTGCCAATGCATCGCTGATAGCCAGCTTCCTTGCTTTATCAAAATTTTCATTTTCCGCAGAACCGGAAAAATAAAATTTCTTTTTATCTTCGCTGTTTTGCCCTATCCAGCTCGGCATTTTCTTGGAAGAACGCTGAACAAGCTTAGCCTGCAGCGAATTCACGCCGCAAGCTAAACTGAAAACTATTAATAAAATTGTTAAAAATTTTATTTTTATTTTAAACATACTTTACAGGAATCCGTTTCCGCTCTTCTAATCTTCCAATTTACTTGGCTTCATAAAATCTCTTTTCCGCATCCTGCAAAAGTTCTTTTGCACTCTTGTTCTGTGCTACCTGTGCAGAAGTGTCGGTAAAAGCTCTTTTTACCAAATCTTCATATGTCTTTTCGGGTATTGATACCAAAGTATACGTTCTCCAGAACAACTTACTGTCGGAACCGTTTACTTCCTGTATTTTTTCGCTGTAGTTGGATTCTACTGCTATTCCCGATACCTGCAATTTATTTACGTTGGACATAAAAACATCTTTCAAATATCCGCCGGTAGAATCTTCATATACTCCGGTTTCCAAACTTCTGCCGAACTCTACACCGATAGTATTTTTTACCTGTTCTGCTACTTTAGTCTGAGCTGCTGCAAAAGCTGCTCTTCTGGATGCTTCTATGTTGGAAAATCCTTCCGATACCGCAGTATAGAACATTTTTCCG
>CAJOOL010000157.1 GCA_905236115.1 uncultured Endomicrobiia bacterium | reverse complement strand
TGGCAGTCGGTGCATACCATACCGCAGCGTTGAAAGCGGACGGCACGGTTTTGTTTACCGGAAGAAATGATTTTTCCGAAGACGGCAAGCCGGTCAATTACGATACGGAACACTGGACGGATATAACAAAAATTTCCATCGGCGGAAAATTACCGCATATAATAGGTTTGAAAAAAGACGGCACTGTCGTTGCCACAGGGTATAATACTTTCGGCCAGTGCGATGTTTCAAAATGGAAAGATATTGTGCAGGTTTGTGCCGGCGGAAGCTATACAGTCGGGCTGAAGAAAGACGGCACGATAGCAGTAACGAAGACGACACTTAAATAGTTGAAGAAGTTGAAGAGTTTGTCATTGCGAGTAGCCGATATAATCGGCGACGAAGCAATCTTGCACACGCAGTGTGCTTAACCGCGTAGCGGTGTCATCCCCGAGTGTCTCTGTCGGGGATCTTGCCGTTAACGTTCAATATCGTTATAGTTAATTCTAAATTATAAATTGCCGTTTGAAGAAATTTTACTTTTTTTTGCACTGGCACTATTCGTTAATTATACATTAAAACTTGGAGGAATAATTATGTCAAAATTAAAATTAGGAAGAGGCCTTGAGGCCATAATGTCGCCTTTAACTGCGGCGGCAAACAATGACGAAAACACCGAACAGGTTGTAACCATAAACATAGATAAAATCAAGCCCAACAGGTATCAGCCCAGAATTGTTTTTAACGAGGAAAAACTTCAGGAGCTGGCCGCATCCATAAAAGAAAAAGGCCTTATAGAGCCTATTCTTGTTGTCCGTTCCGTGGCTCCCGGCGAATACGAGCTGATAGCAGGCGAAAGAAGACTCAGAGCTTCCAAAATGGCAGGTTTAAACGAAATAAAAGCCATTATAAAAGAAGGTGCATCCGATAAAGACAAGCTGGATTTAGCCTTAATAGAAAATATTCAAAGGGAAGATTTAAACCCCATAGAAGAAGCCAAAGCCTACAAAAAATATTCCGAAGAATACAAATACACGCAGGAACAAATCGCCCAAACCGTCAAAAAAAACAGGTCGGTTATTGCCAATACAATGCGTCTTTTAAACCTGCCGGAAGACGTTCAGAATATGATAATTGAGGGGAAAATTTCCGCAGGCCACGGCAGAATGCTGGCAGGTATTGATAACGAAGAAAAGCTGAAAGAACTTGTTGATAAAATTTTAGCCGAGGGCTTAACCGTGCGTGAAGTGGAAACGGAAGTTGCCGAAGCTAAAAAGAACGCTCCTCAGCCGGAATCTGCACCGCAGGATGCCGAGATTACAAACCTTGTTGACGAACTTCAAAGGATTTTCGGCACGAAAATTTCCATCTCCGGTAACGGTAAAAAGGGAAAAATAGTTTTAAATTATTCCAGCCTTGAAGAATTGGAAAGAATTTCCCTGTTGCTGAAGAGAGGCTGACCCCGCAGGTTGAATGGTTGAAAGAGGTTGTCATCCCCGAATGTCTTTGTCGGGGATTCCGCCGTTGCCGTTAATTGTACATTATACATTGTACATTGTAAATTGTCGTATGGGCTGTCATTCCCGAAAAGTGCGTAGCACTTTGTAGTCGTTAATCGGGAATCTATGTTATAAAATTCCTCTTTGCCGTCATTGCGAGGAGCCGATATAATCGGCGACGAAGCAATCTTGCTGTTGCCGTTTTGTCGTTAATTGCAGTTTGCCGTTTTTTCTTCCAATCGTTCAATCTTTCTGTTTATCTCTTCTATCGCTTTGTTTTGTTTTTCTATCATTTGCAGCAACATTTTTGTATTTATGTTCTTGTCGTTGTCATTTTCTTTTTTCTCGTTACCTATAAAAATCTTCCTTATTTCATTTAAATCTTTCTTTAGTATCTTCGCCAGCTGTTCAATATTTTCTCTCGTCGGCACGGATCTTCCGTTAACCCACGCACTTATTGTCTGTGTCGGTATCTTTGCTTTTTTTGCGAAATACGCCTGACTTCCTGCTTTTATTCCGCAGTTAAAATCCGTTATAATTTTTTCAAATTTTAAATTCTTCTGCATTTTATTATCACAAACAGCTTGTTAAACCTCTTAGCCGTCATTGCGAGGAAGCTTGCAAAGCAAGCGACGAAGCAATCTTGCTGTTGCCGTTTCGCCGTTGTTGTTAATTGCCGTTTAAGCTCTTGACAAAAACAAAAAATTAAACTATAATTATCTGTAGTCATCTATGGATAACTGTAGATAAATATGGTTACCGCGTTTTTTAAAAAATGAATACGGCCGAGCGGGCTGTTTTGGCATACCGCCACAGCATAGCATCAGCTTGATAAAAAGATAAAATTTCTCGCACGATTTTCTATCTTCTCGGCGATTATACCAAAAATGTTCTTTAAAAAGCAACAATTTGTATTGTTTGCTGTTAATTATAAATTGTAAATTATAAATTGCCATTTCGCCTGTCATCCCCGAATGTCGTTGTCGGGGATCCCTCAGTGGTCTTTGGCCGTCATTGCGTTGCAGTTGGGCGGAATGTTTGCCCACATTGCAAGGGCAAATCATCCGAAGTAAGCAAAGCGACGAAGCAATCTTGTCGTTTGAAAATAGGAACCCGAGGGGTTAGCCTCGGATAATTAAAATAAATTTTTTGCGAAGCAAAAAATAGTCTGTCATCCCCGAATGTCTCTGTCGGGGATCCCGCAGTTGATATTAAACACAAAAATTGCAAAGCAATTTTTACCGTATATATTTACGAATTATCAGGAGGAAATATGTGTTGGAGCAAACCGTAAATCGCTACCTTTCATGTTTTTTGGTTTGCGAAACAAATATTTCCGACCAAATATAAACCAAAATAAGTAAAGGAGAAAAACTATGAAAAAATCATTGAAATTTAAGAAAAGGTTTTGTAATGTTGGTTTCACTTTGGTGGAGCTGGTTATTGTCATCGCCATCGTCATTGTTCTGTCAGTAGTTTCTGTTCCTATTTACAGATCTTATGTGGATAAGGCTAAATTATCGGAAGGTTATGCACTTTTAGGAGCAGTACTTTCTGCTCAGAAAGCTTATTATTCCGAATACGGTAACTTTTTATCAAAGAAAGATAGTAGTGGTCACACTAGTTTTGAACAAGTACTTGGTATTGATGCCAGAGCTAATAAATATTTTACTTATTTTTGGATTGGTTTAAACGATAGAGCACAAACTTATTTTGATGCTTATACGCTTAAACCTAAAGAAATAGATAATGGAAAAAGCATACTCGGAATTAGATATGATATAAATGGCACTCTAGAGTTTTTTGAAGAATCTAGATAATTTTATTATATTTATAAAAAACAAAAAAAGATTACACAATTTTTCTTTAAAAATTTACTGCAATAAATAAATACGGTCATAACATAGCCTTGACCGAACCGAGAAAGCAGAGTGGGGAAAAATCTCATTCTGCTTTCCTCCGTTATTTAGAGGCAAAAT
>CAJOOL010000156.1 GCA_905236115.1 uncultured Endomicrobiia bacterium | reverse complement strand
TGCTTTTGCTGCTTTTGCCGTTGCCGCCTCCGTCATTGCTGCCGCTTATTATAATCCTGCCTCTGTATATTTTCCCGTTGACGGCAAAACAGTTTTTTTGCGATACGAACTTTACGGGCAGTTCATATTCTTTATCCGCAATAACAGCTTTATTATTTTCAACAGTTACCGTTATCTGTCCCGGCGACAGATAAAATTTTTTTCCGTTTGATATAAAATAATACTTTTTATCACAGGCTATTGAAGCCTGTTTAATGTTTTGTAAAATTCCAACTTTTATATATTCTTTTGCACTGATTTTTTCACCGGCTTTTTCACCGTCTGCCGCAGAAATTTTACATGTAAAAAATGCAAAAACAAACGTTAATAAAATTATTTTTAAAATTTTCATAATACGGAAACTATTTTTTGATACTGCCCGAGAGTCAGCTTATCGGGACGCAACATTACGTCAATACCGCACGTATTTAAAATTTCAGCTGTTTTATTTTTATCGGTTTTTAAATATGTTGACAGGCAGTTAAGAACGTTTTTTCTTCTCATTGAAAAAAAATGTTTTATTAAAGGAAACAAATTCATATTCGGTTCCTGCGGTTTTTTATTTACAAATTTTGCCACCGCAGACATTACTTTCGGTTTCGGGTTGAAGCATCCCGGGGAAACATCAAACAGAAATTTACCGTCGGCATAATACTGCCTGAAAAGAGAAATGTATCCGTAATCTTTCGTCCCCTCTTTACTTAAAAGTCTTAAGATAACATCTTTTTGCAGCATTATCACTGCGGAAACAAAATTTCCGTTCGGCAGAAATTTCTGCACTATTGCCGTGCCTACATTATAAGGTAAATTTGCAACTATTTTGAAAGGTTTATCGGGAAGCTCGTATTTTAAAAAATCTTTATTTATAACGGTAATATTTTTATTGTCTTTATATTTTATTTGTAAATCTGCGGTAAGGTTCGGGTCAATATCAACGGCAATTAAATTATCGGTATAATCTTTTAAAATGTCGGTAAGTGCGGCTTTACCCGGGCCTATTTCTATTACCAAATCCTGTTTTGAAATTTCGGCACTTTCAATAATTCTGTGTGCGATATTTTTATCAACTAAAAAATTTTGACCGTTAGGCTGTCTCATTTTTTTATAAGCTTTCTATTTTTAAAATATTGTTCGGCAACGGCACTTCTTCAATATCTTCTATTTTTCCGCCGTCGCAAAGTTCTGCAATTTTCGGTTCAACGGGAATTTTATCTACAGCGGAAATATCAAATTTCTTTGCAGTTTCTTCTATCCTGCTGTGCCCGAAAAATTTTATTTCCTTTCCGCAGTCGGGACATTTAATATAACTCATATTTTCTACCAAACCCAAAACGGAAATATTCATCATTTTTGCCATATTGACGGCCTTTTCAACTATCATTGAAACCAGCTCTTGAGGCGAAGCAACCACTATTATTCCGTCAACGGGAATGGTTTGAAACACCGTCAAAGGCACGTCGCCCGTTCCCGGGGGCATATCAATAAACATATAATCAACTTCGTTCCAAATAACATTTTTCCAGAACTGTTTTATCACGCCTGTAATAACGGGGCCTCTCCATATAACAGGGTCGGTTTCTTTTTCCAACAATAAATTTGCAGAAATTATACTGATGCCTTTTTTGCTTTTTACCGGAAAAATATTTTCATTGTTGTCAGCAAAAGGTTTATCTGTTATGCCGAAAATTTTCGGTATTGACGGTCCTGTAATATCGGCATCAAGAACGGCAGTTTTGTAACTTTTTTTTGCCATAGCAACTGCAAGGAGCGAAGTGACCAAAGATTTTCCTACTCCGCCTTTACCGCTGACCACACCGATAATTTTTTTTATTTTTGTAAGTTCGTGCGGCTTTTCTATAAAAGATGTTTGTTGTTTCTGTTCCATTTTGTATGCTCCTTAATGAAATGCTGATTAATTCTGTCCGTTCAGAATTATTCTGCGTTTCCTAAACTTCTCAGCTCCTCAGCTATAAATTTCTTAACGTCTCTTTCAGTACTTTAAGCTTGCTTTCAGTGTCGGCAACTTTTTGTTTTATTCTTGCAACTTCAGCTTCAGGAGCCTTTGCAACGAAGTTCGGATTGGAAAGTTTTTTGTTATACTTTTCCTGTTCCGACAAAACATTGTTGATTTCTTTATTTATTCTTGCTTTTTCTTTTTCCAAATCTATAAGCCCTTCAAGCGGAATAAATATTTCAAAACCTGTTGCAACGGCTAACGCCGAATTTTTCTCTCTCTTAATACCCTTGCCGAAAGATAAATCTTTTATCTTTGCCAAAGATTTTATATATTCGCAATCGTTTTCAAGTACTGAAGTTTTTTTATCGTCCAAAATGTTTATCTTTGCAGTAATAAACGCTGCAGGAGATATATTCATTTCACTTCTGACATTTCTTATCTTGGAAACAATTTCTTGAACTACTGCCATCTGAGAAGCTTCATCGGCAAAAACAAATTTCTCGTCATAAACAGGGAAACTTGAATTTACTATGCTGTCGGTAGTGTTGTTGAATATACTCCACAACTCGTCACAGATAAACGGCATAATGGGAGCAAGCATTTTTATCGTTCCTTTCAAAACATAAATAAGAACGGACAATACCTGTTTCTTTTCTTCGGTATTTTCGGAGTTCATTCTGATTTTGGAAAGTTCTATGTACCAGTCGCAGAATTTCGTCCAGATAAAATCGTAAAGAGTTCTTGAAGCAACATCAATATCATAAACTTCAAAAGCTCTTGTTACTGTTTTAATTGTCTGATTGTATTCATTTAATATCCACTTATCGGAAAGTTCTTTTACTATAGGCTCGTCTGAAATTTCCAGTTCGCCCTTGTTCATAAGAATGAATCTTGAAGCATTCCAAATCTTGTTGGCAAAATTTCTTGCAGCAAGGAACGAATCGTTGGATATCTGCATATCTCTTCCCGGAGCTGCAGACTGTGCCAAAGCAAACCTTAAAGCATCGGTTCCGAACTGGTCCATAATTTCCAAAGGATTGATAACATTACCTTTAGATTTGGACATTTTTAAACCGTGCTTGTCTCTAACGATACCGTGAATAAATACATCACTGAACGGAATATCGTTTAAAAATTCCAATCCCATCTGAACCATTCTTGCAACCCACAAATAAAGA
>CAJOOL010000155.1 GCA_905236115.1 uncultured Endomicrobiia bacterium | reverse complement strand
ACTGATTAATTCTGAACGGAAACCTTGAGGCATATTTTGCCTCTAAATTCGTTGGAGTTTCTTGAGATATGTTACCAACTATCCCTGTGAAACTCCGCCTCTTTATAGGCAAAATCTGCTTCGGGCTTTGCTCATTCATAATTAATCAGTGTTTCCTAAAACTTCTCTTATTTCCTCACATAAATAAAGTCGGCGATTTCTTTTGATACTGCTATCTGAGTGTCGCCGATTTTTATTACAAACGTAGGTTCTTTTTTATTTAAAACAACTTTTGCACCGGGAACAAGCCCTAAAGATAAAAGTTTGTGCATATATTCGTCGCCGGATGTAACAATGTAAGAAAGCGTAACTTCTTCCCCGACATCGGACTTGGATAACGGCTCAACTATTGATTCTATTTTGTCCAGAGATTTCTTGCAGCATTCCCCCTCGGGAATAGGATTTCCGTGCGGACACTGTTTGGGGTGCCCCAGCAGCGTACATATTGAATCCGCCAAATCGCTTGAAAGATTATGTTCTATATTGCAGGCAACCTGCTCTATTAAAGACCTGTTAAAATCCAAAACATCCGCAAGAAGTCTTTCGGTCAGTCTGTGGCGTCTTGTCAGCTGTTTGCCGAGTTCTTCGCCTGTTTTCGTAAGTTTTATTTTAAAAAAACTTTTTTTTATGTAGCCGCCGTCAAGAAGTTTATCAATTATATCCGGCTCTACACCTTCCTGAACTTTTTTTGAAACTTTTTCAAAACTGTCTTCGCCTTTCTGTATGGATGTCCATATTACGCCCAAGGCTTCTTCTATATCAATATTTTCTTTGCTTTTATGTTCTATTACAGCCACTTTTTTCCTCCGGAAAATGAAATTTTCTAATCAACAATTCCTCTTTCTTCCACTCTTCCAATCTTCCAATCATCTAATCTTCTAATTCTCTGCCGTTACCGTTGTTGTTATTCCGCCTCTGATTTTAAACTTCAGCTCAACAAAAATTTTCTTCGGTTCAAGCAGAGCTTTTATATCGTTCATAATGCTGTTGACTACGCTTTCATGAACCATTCCTACCATTCTGTAAGACTGCAAATACATCTTTAAAGATTTCAGTTCCACAACCGTTTTATTGGGAATATATTTTATCGTCAAATCCGCAAAATCCGGCAGTCCTGTCCACGGACAAAGACATGTAAATTCTTCGGTTTGAATACACACGTTTATATCGCTGCCGACATATTGATACGGCATAGCCTGCAAAAGTTCTTTTGATACTTTATTAAATTCCGGCATATTTTTTGTTTCCATTTTTCGCTCCCGAATTTAGGAAACGCTGATTAATTCTGAATGGAAACCTTGAGGCATATTTTGCCTCTAAATTCGTTGGAACTTCTCGCGATAAACTGCCCATTATCCCTGCGAAGTTCCGCCTCTTTATAGGCAAAATCTGCTTCGGGCTTTGCTCTTTCATAATTAATCAGTGTTTCCTTTATTTATTTTCAAATTATACAAAATTATCATTAAAAAACAAAAAAATTTTTTCGTTGATTGTTGTATTCTATTTTGGTAAAATAATGTTCCTTAAAAAAATATTTCCGGAGGGAAAAAATGACAATTTTTTTAGTTGCAGCGGCAGTATTGATATTCCTGCTTATTTTGGTTATGGTATTATTTTTATGGATGACCTACAACAGACTGGTTCTGTTGAAAAACAGAATGAAAGAAGCATGGAGCGACATAGAAGTTCTGTTAAAAAGAAGATATGATTTAATACCGAACTTGGTTGAAACGGTTAAAGGATATGCTTCCCATGAAAAAGAAACTCTTGAAGCGGTTATCAGAGCCAGAAATATGGCGGTATCCGTTGATAACAAAACGGTTGAACAACAGGCAAAATCGGAAAACTTTTTAAGCGGAACATTAAAATCTCTTTTTGCCGTATCGGAAAAATATCCGGACTTAAAAGCGAACGTAAATTTTATGGAACTTCAAAAAGAGCTGGTTGATACGGAAAATAAAATTCAGGCTTCAAGAAGATTTTATAATACAAACGTTCTGGCATTGAACACGAAAATAGAAATGTTTCCCAGCAACGTAATTGCAAACTTCTTCCATTTTGAAAAAGGCCAGTTCTTCAATATTGAAAATGAAGAAGAAAGAAAAGCGGTGAAAGTTTCTTTTAAATAAAGTATCTTTTAAATAAATTATGAACATAACAACTTACGACTATATTGACAGCAATAAAAGAAAAATTTTTTGGCTGATTGTTTTTTTCCCGGTCAGTCTGCTAATGATGTTATTTGTTTCGTTATATCTGTATATTTTATTCTCTGCCGGCGGCCAAACAACTGCACCGAATTATTTATACATCGTATCGCAGATTTTTCAAGAATACGGAAGTCTTTTTATTATTTGTGCATTGTTCTCGCTTATATGGACTATGGTATCTTTTTCCGAAGGCAGCAATATTATACTGAAAATGACTGACGCCGTAAGAATAAAAAATACGGACACGGGGTATAAAGACATCAAAAGAATTTTGGAAAATGTTGCCATAACGGCGGGGATACCGACACCCGCATTATACGTAATGGAAAACGAAAAAGGACTGAACGCTTTTGCCGTCGGAATGAACCCTAAAAATTCCTCGGTAGTTTTAACCCGAGGGATAATTGAAGTTTTGGACAATTCCGAATTGGAAGCCGTTATTGCTCACGAAGTTGCACATATCGTTCACCAAGATACCAAACTTATGATGATAATTGCACTGCTGATATGTTTTTCCACACTGATGGCTTCTTTTATAATAAGAATGGGAAACGGAAACGTAAGAGCACGGGGAAGAAACCGCGGCGGCAGCGGCAAAGGTGCAGGATTTATTTTGATTTTGGGATTAATTTTATATATTTACGGAAATTTTGTGGCACCGCTTATAAGACTGGCAATTTCAAGAACCATGGAATTCAAAGCCGATGCAAAGTCCGCTCTTTTAACCAGAAATCCTCAGGCGTTAATTTCCGCACTCAGGAAAATTTCCGGCAAACCTATAGTAAATTCTCTGGAAGAAAACGAAGTGTTGTCTCCAATGTGTATAGCCAATCCTTTACCGATAAAAATTTCTTTGTTTAGTTTCTTATCGGATTTATCAAGCACTCACCCGCCGGTAGAAAAAAGAATTAAGGCTTTAAACGTTATGGACGGAAGACCGGAACAAATTGACAGAAAAATAATGAAAGAAATACAGGAAGAAATTAATAACTTCAGCAATACAAAAACCGGCAGACAATAAACCGATTAAAATAAAAGTTTAAAAATCTGCCGGTAATCCAAATATCTGCAAATT
>CAJOOL010000154.1 GCA_905236115.1 uncultured Endomicrobiia bacterium | reverse complement strand
TTTACTTCTGTATTTATGGTTTTCATAAATAGTAGTCTTACAACTGACATATCTGTTAGTTGTAATGACTGAGTGGCTGTGTGGATTTTGCTTACCGCTGGTCTACACAGCCTTTTTCTTTTGCCTGCAAAAAATTATTTCCTTTCTTTAGAAATTCCAAAAAAATAAAAAAATCAAAAATAACTACCGGGATTATTGCTATGTATAATAACAGCAGTTAGATAAACTTTTATATTGGTTGAAAAGAAAGAAATAAAAAATAAATTGTAAAAATTTTATGACATATAAAGCCGGGTGTTTGGTAACATAGCAGCCAAACAATAAGACAAAATTTAACATAGCGATATTTTGTCAAACAGATAATAAATTTATCTCCCGGCTGAAAGAAAAAACATCTGCTGAATATTTTATTAAAGGAGGAAGATTATGGTTAAAATGAAAAATTTAATAACAAAAAATCCGAAAGGTTTTACACTGGTGGAGTTGGTAATTGTAATAGCTATTGTCATTATTTTATCGGTAATCAGCGTGCCGATTTACCGCGGGTATATTGATAATGCAAAATGGGCAGAGGGATATGCTTTATTGGGAGCAATTGTTTCTTCACAAAAAGCATATTACAGTGAATATGGTAATTTTCTGTACTATTCAGATAGTGGTGGTTTTCCTAATTGTATTTCTATTACAGGTGTGGATCCTCGTGGCAATAAATATTTTACTTGGTATTATGTAGGAAATTTTGACGGTAGAGATCCAAATAGTCTTTTGGCTGGAACAATGATTCCAAAAGAATTACCTCATTCCAAGCCTTATTTAAATGTAAGTTATAATGTCAGTACAGGAGGAGTAAGGATTGGGGAAGGTAATTGGTAAAATATTTATAAAAAATAAGGTCAATACATAGCATTGACCGATCAAGAAAGCAGAGCGAAGAACAAAAAATCTTTTCTCTGCTTTCAAACTTTTTAACCCCTCAAAGCAATACAATGAGTGGAGAAATATTTATTAAATTTATATAATACCTGAGGATAAAGGAAAAGCTGATTACGGAGGGATTTGTGTTAATTATACTAATTGTTTTAGCTGTTATAAATTTGATACTTTGTATTATTTTACTTGTTACAAAAAACAATAATTTTTATCAAAATATTTTAGAAGAAAAATTTAAAAATTTAAGAGAAGATTTTTCCGCAAACAGAAAAGAAACCGCTGACGCCGAACGCGAAGCCAGAAAAGAAAACCAAGAAACTTTAATGAATTTTCAAAATTCAATCAACACGAAATTCGACAGTCTTTCAAAAAACACGCAAGAATCTTTGGACAGGCAAAAAGAAAGTGTTCAGATAGGATTAAAAGATATTCTGGAAGCCAACGAAAAAAAACTTGACGAAATGAGAAAAACCGTTGAAGAAAAATTAAAAAATACGCAAGAATCTTTGGATAAACAAAAAGAAAGTGTTCAGACAGGATTAAAAGATATTCTGGAAGCTAACGAAAAAAAACTTGACGAAATGAGAAAAATTGTTGACGAAAAATTGCAGTCAACACTGGAAAAAAGATTAAATTCTTCCTTTGAAATTGTCAGTAAACAACTGGAAGCCGTGCAGAAAGGTTTAGGAGAAATGCAGACAATTGCAAACGATGTCGGCGGACTGAAAAGAGCATTGACTTCAGTTAAAACAGCAGGAACTTTAGGCGAAGTTCAATTGGAAGCATTATTAAGTCAAATTCTTTCCCCTTACCAATACGAGAAAAACGCTCATCCGAATCCGTCCAATCCGTCGGGCGTGGTAGAGTTTGCAATAAAACTTCCGTCGAAAGAAGACGAAAATGAATTTATTTATCTTCCGATAGATTCTAAGTTTCCCACTTCTGCATACGACAAACTTTTGCAGGATTATGAATTGGCGGATAAGAACGCACTTGAAGCCGATAAAAAACGTTTGGCAACCGATCTTAGAAATTTTGCCAAAGATATCAAAAATAAATATATTGAGGTACCTTATACTACGGATTTTGCCGTTATGTTTTTACCGTTTGAGGGACTGTATTTGGAAGCTATCAGAATACCGGGAATTATACAACAGATACAGAATGATTTTAATATAACAATTGCCGGACCTACAACTTTGGGAGCATTTTTAAACAGTTTGCAGATGGGTTTTAGAACGCTGGCGATACAGGAGCAGACCGACAAGGTATGGAATATTCTTAGAGGGGTAAAGACTGAATTCGGAAAGTTTGGCAGCGTGCTGGATGCAACAAAAAAGAAACTGGAAAGTGCCGCAAAGGAAATAGAAAATGCAGGAGTAAGAACCAGAGCGATTGAGAGAAAACTGAAAGATGTGGAAAGCCTGCCCGAACAGGAAATGGATTTTATTTGAGATATTCGGGGGGATCTATATAGACAAAAG
>CAJOOL010000153.1 GCA_905236115.1 uncultured Endomicrobiia bacterium | reverse complement strand
CCGACAAGAATATCAAATTTGCCCAGCCTTAAATCTCTTATTATTTCTATTCTTTTTAATGCCTCAATTTCCGAGTGCATATATTCCACAAGAAAGCCCTGTTCTTTCAAATATGCCGTTAAATCTTCCGACATTCTTTTTGTTAATGTTGTTATAAGAACTCTCTGCTTTTTTGCAATAACTTTTTTTATTTCATTTGTCATATCCTGAATTTGTCCGTCTATGGGACGGATAACTATTTCCGGGTCAACAAGTCCTGTCGGACGGATAACAAGCTCAACAACATTATTTTTTGATTTTTTCAGTTCATAAGGTCCGGGAGTAGCCGAAACCATAACGCTCTTTTTTATAATGCTTTCAAACTCGTCAAATTTTAAAGGTCTGTTGTCCAGTGCAGACGGAAGACGAAACCCGAAATTTACAAGAGTCTGCTTTCTGCTTCTGTCGCCCTCATACATTCCTCTTACCTGAGGAAGAGTTATGTGCGATTCATCGGCGATTAAAATAAAGTCCGAAGTTTGTTTGCTTGATAAAAAATAATCTATTAATGTGGTGGGTCTTGCTCCTGCAGGACGTAAAGATAAATGACGGGAATAATTTTCCACGCCGTGGCAGAAGCCCGTTTCTTTCAACATTTCCATATCGTATTTTGTCCTCTGCAAAAGACGCTGTGCTTCCAGCATTTTTCCTTCTGATTTAAGTGAGATAACTCTTTCGTTAAGTTCGGCTTCAATGTTTGCAAGAGCAAGTTTCAGTTTATCGCTGCTTGTAACAAAATGTTTGGCAGGATAAATATAACAAACTTCTTTCTTATTTAAAATCTTCCCTGTAAGCGGTTCAAATTCTTTTATTCCGTCTATCTCGTCGCCGAAAAATTCCACTTTTATTGCCGTTTCCAAATAAGCGGGGAAAATTTCCACGGTATCGCCTTTTACTCTGAATTTTCCTCTTAAAAATTCTATTTCATTTCTTTCGTAATGTACCGCAATAAGCTGTTTTAATAAAGTTTCTATTTTTATTTTCTGACCGGCGGAAATTTTAACGCACATATTTTGGTAATCTTCAGGTGCACCGAGATTATAAATACTTGATACGGAAGCAACTACTATGACATCATTTCGTTCAAGTATTGATGTAGTGGCTTTCAGTCTCAGTCTGTCTATATGGTCATTGACGGAAGAATCTTTTTCTATATAAGTATCTGTTGACGGGATATATGCTTCCGGCTGATAATAATCATAATAAGATATAAAATATTCCACTGCATTTTCGGGGAAAAAAGTTTTGAATTCCGAATACAGCTGTGCCGCCAAAATTTTGTTGGGGGAAATAATCAGTGCGGGCTTTTGCAGTTTTTCAATTAAGTTTGCCATTACAAAAGTTTTTCCCGAACCCGTAACGCCCAAAAGAACCTGAAAATTTTTTCCGTTAACAAAATTGTTATATAAGGCTTCTATGGCTTGCGGCTGCTCGCCTGCCGGTTTGAAATTTGATACAAGTTTAAATTTATTGTTCATATTTCCTCAAAATAAATTTTTTATAAATTTTGTGTAAGTATAAAAATTTTCATCTGATAATACATAATACAGTGCATTGGCTTTACTGAAAAGCAGAGCCGTGTTCATAAAAACCGAATAAAAAAATATTGATATGAAAAGAATATTCAATAAAATTTTTGTTCCGCGGTTTTTTGTTTCATTAAGAATTTTAAAGAAAATTATAAGAGATAAAATTATCATAAAAGGCAGATATTCGGCAAAATATCTGTTTACCATGCCGACGAAACTTGTAACCGTCATATTTATTATTATAACACAGGTCATTACGGACAGAAAAATGAAAAATTTAATATCTTTTTTATAAGTTTCCTTTAAAATTTTCGGAAGAAATACAAGAAAAATAATTATCGGACAAGTCCAAAAAATACCGGCAGTCCATTCATTGCCTACGCTGTGTCCGTGTGTTTTTGCAAGTGCGAAAATCGTATTTAAATCTCTGTCGGGGAATTTAAATAAATTATTTGTTATGCCTGTCCAAAAATCCGAAAAATTAAGTATGTAACTTTTTTGGTTTAATCCGTTCATCTGATTTTGCCAGCCGAAATTGAATATTGAATCAAATCTGAAATAATTATAAAGTGCAAGTATGCATCCGATTACGGCACAAGGTATTAAAAAACATAAAATTTGTTTTAAACATTTTTTATTTTCCGATATATTTATCCAAACGATTGCCGCTAAAAATATCGGAATAAATAAAACATAATGAGGTCTTGCACCGACGGCAAGGCTGAGGAATAAGCCCAAAAGAAAAACCGAAATATCGGAAACGGCAGATTGCCGGCTGCGGCAAAATGACAGCCGGTAACAGAAAACCGCAAATGAAGCAAGCAAAAGTACATGTGCCGTAATTATTGCCGATTCATATATTGAACTTCTTATTATTAAAAACGGCAGCCAGCCGCATAAACCGACGAGGAGGAAGATTAGAGGATTGGAGGAGCGGAGGAGCGGAAGAGTACAAGAGCCGGAACAGAGAAAATTATGGGAACAGCAGCGGCGAATTAAAAAAATTGACAATAAAAAGGAAATACAAGATAAAATAAAAACAAGAAATTTATCGGTTAAATACAACCCTGTTACCAAATGAAACGGAAGATAAAACAGTAAAACGGGCGTTATCCCGAAATACAAATAAAATTTTTCTTTATAAAATGTCGTATCCTGAACCAAATAACTGCGTAGGACGGGATGAATATCTTTCAAATCCTTGTATCGGAAAAGAAATAAATTTTTTTTGGTTAATGAATCCGCAAGTATATTATAATAATTATAGCAGGAAGTAAAATATCCTTTCTCGCAGGTATTTTTCCAATTATACTGTAATTTTGTTATCGGACAGATATAAGATGTTTTTGACGGGAAAAAATTGTTTTCATGAAAAAAATTCGCCGATATAAATAAATAGAAACAGAATATAGTTAATACTGCCGTCAAAGCAAAAATTTTGCCGTATTTAGGTAAAAATTCAGCAGTTAAATAAAAAAACGTAAGTAATAGTATTACTATCAATAAATTCACGCT
>CAJOOL010000152.1 GCA_905236115.1 uncultured Endomicrobiia bacterium | reverse complement strand
ATTTAATGAAACTTTTGTTTCCAAAATATGGTGGCAGCAATTAATTTCAGTTATGAAATTAATATAAATAAAAGTATACAGCAAACTACAGTTGACTGTTTTTGGTAAAAATGGTAAACTGTAGTTGTCTATTTTTGGTAAAAATAGTAAAGTGCAGTTGACTATTCTGTTGTTTTTATATTTTTCAGGAGAAAAGATATGATAGAAAGTCTTTTTGAATATCACTACAAAGTAGTTCAAAATCTCCCCGAATATAAAAGATATTTGTATTCCAAAATTAATTGGAAAGCAAAAAGTATCTGTATAACGGGAGCAAGAGGAACAGGAAAAACCACGATGCTCTTGCAATATATGCAGAAAACTTATAAGTCTGCCGAGGAATGCTTGTATATATCTGCGGATAATATTGAAGTCAGCAAATACGGACTTTTGGAAACTGCAAAAGAATATTTTAAATACGGCGGTAAAGCCCTAATAATAGACGAAGTTCATAAATATCCCGATTGGCAGGCGGAAATAAAAAATATTTTGGATATTTATAAAGATAAACAGATTTTGATATCCGGAAGTTCGTCAATAAAACTGCAGCACAGCAAATATGATTTATCAAGAAGAATAACTTACTATGAACTGGAAGGGTTATCTTTCAGAGAATATTTATTGTTGGAAAACAAAATAAAACTTGAAGCACTGAAAGTTGAAGAAATTTTACAAAATCACCCGCAAATAAGCATGGATATTTCTTCAAAAATAACCGTATTAAAAGAGTTTAAAGAATATTTGAAAAACGGGTATTATCCGTTTTATTTGGATAACAAACAAGACTATATTCTAAGATTATCAAATGTTATAGAAAAAGTTTTATATGAAGATATAACTTCTTCTTATAACATAAAAACAGTAAATATTACCGTATTTAAAAAAATTTTGTATTTATTGGCTACATCAAGTCCGTTCGTTTTAAACATAAGCAAATTAAGCGGTGAACTGGGTATATCAAAGGAGTATGTTTATATTTTTATTGAATATTTATCGTTATCAAAATTATTGAACACCGTCAATGCGGATGCATCCGGATACGGATATGTCAGAAAACCGCAGAAAGTACTTTTGAACAATACAAATATTATCAATGCCATAAATCCAAACGCTTTTAAAGAAAATGTCGGAACAATAAGAGAAATATTTTTTGCAAATCAATTAATGTGCACCAATAAAATATCTATGGCCAAAATGGGTGATTTTAAAATTGATGATAAATATCTGATAGAAGTCGGCGGAGCCGGTAAAACTTTCAGACAGATAAAAAATATTATAAATTCTTATTTGGCTGTTGACGATATTGAAACCGGGATAGGAAATAAAATTCCCTTATATCTTTTCGGGCTGCTTTATTAGCTGAGGGTTGAGAAAGACAATTTATAATTTACAATTTAGAATTGAACGGCAAAAACGGCAAGTTACAATTTAAAATTTAGAATTTGTAATTGAATGACGGCTGAGAGCTGAGAGGCTGAGAAGTTTGAACGGCAATGATAGTTGAAAGGTTGAGATGAAAAAATATAGAAGTATGAAAGTATGGAAACGACATTGAAAAAGAAAAGAAGCGGGAACTTTTTACGGTAACCGCCTCTTTTTTCAAGGATTGCCGCTATGGTGCAATCCTGTTTTTTTGTTTATTTTAATAAAATTTTATTTAAAAATGTTTTTATCTTTATTTTTTATGAGAAATTTATTATAAAAATCATATTATTCCATACCTATCTTCCATGTAATATGTTCCAATGCTATTACTACCTCTATCCGGTTCAATATAGTTATATAATCCTAAAAGTACTTTTTCATCTTTAACAAGTTCTTCAGGTTTCATAACTACTGCACCAAATGATTTTTTAGGATCATTGACAGTATTATTTGAACGAAAAGCAGTAAAAATTTTATTTCCTCTGGCATCAATTCCCAATATAGGTTCATAACATGTGAAACCATTACTTTCTTGAAATCTTAGAAAATTTCCATGTTCGGAGTAATAAGCTTTCTGTGCGGATAATATT
>CAJOOL010000151.1 GCA_905236115.1 uncultured Endomicrobiia bacterium | reverse complement strand
GAGGATTGAAAAAGAAGAGCGGCCGAACCGAAACAGCAAAAAAAAAGATTGGAAGAAAAGAGAAAATAAACCCTCAAATCTTCCAATCTTTTTGTTTTCAGACAAAATATTTTTTTGCAATAAATGCAAATTTTTACATTACCAGCTTAACTACCGCCATTTCGGCACTGTCACCTCTTCTCAAACCCAGCTTGAATATCTGGGTATATCCGCCGTTTCTTTCTTTATAACGGGGAACCAAAACATCAAATACTTTTTTAACAACATCTTTATTTGTTATTTCGGAATGAAGAGCTTTTTTGGCATTTAAATCTTCAGCCTTTGCTCTGGTAATAAGTTTCTCGGCAAATCTGACAACTTCTTTTGCTCTGGGAACGGTGGTAGTAACCTTTTCATGCAGAAACAAAGACGTAGTCATATTTCTCATCATTGCTCTTTTGTGCGACGGAGTAACCGCCAATTTTCTAGTATTAAGATTTTTAATCATTATATATTCTCCTTCAAAGACAACCCGAGTGCTGCCAATTTTTCTTTTATTTCTTTAAGAGAAGTTTTACCGAACTTATCAAATTCCATAAGATCTATTTCGGAATAAGAAACAAGCTCGCCGATAGTTTTAATTTCGGCATTTTTCAAACTGTTGGAAGCTCTGGTCGTCAAATCCAAAATACTTATGGACTGAGTTTTTAAAGCTTCTGCTTTATCGTCTTTCTTGGGAGCAGCATTATCGGAAGAAGATTCCGCATTTTCAACAACAGTTCCGGAAACCGCCACATCAGCTTCACCGGTAAAAATGGTAAGAGATTTTCTTAAAATTTTTGCCGATTCTATCAAAGCATCCTGCGGAGAAACCGCTCCGTCAGTCCAAATTTCCATAATAAGCCTGTCGTAGTTCAAGTCCTGCCCGACTCTGGTGTTTTCCACTTCATAATTAACTTTTACCACAGGGGAAAACAACGCATCCATAACAATGGTATTGGCGGCATATTTATGGTCTTTTATCTCTTCGGCTCTTGCATAACCTCTGCCTTTGGAAACTTCCATTTCCATTTCTAAAGAAGTTCCGGCATCAATATTTGCTATTTCCTGTTCCGGGTTCATTATCTCTACGGAAGCATTTTTCTCAATATCGGCAGCGGTAATCTGTCCGCCTTTATTGACTTTCAAGAAAATCTTCTCGGGACCGTCGGAATTGAGCTTTACTCTGATTTTCTTAAGGTTAAGAACTATCTGCAAAGCATCTTCTCTGACGCCTTTCAATACCGCATATTCGTGGTCTGCACCTTTAATGGTAACAGACGTTATTGCAGCACCCTCTATGCTGGAAAGAAGAATTCTTCTTAAAGAATTTCCTATGGTATTACCGTAACCTCTGTCAAAAGGCTGTGCAATGAATCTTCCGAAAGTTTTAGTAGCTGTTTTCTCTTCCAACTCTAATTTTTTTAATTTGTCCAAATCCGGCATTTTCATGTATATAACACTCCTTACTTAGAATAGAACTCAACTATCAGCTGACCGTTAATAGGATGTGAAAAATCTTCCTTTAAAGGTTCATTGACAACTTTGCCCTCTATAGTATCCTTGTTGAAAGACAGCCATCCCGGAACTGCAACGGGATTTTCCATAAGTTTTTTAAGATTGACATTTTCTTTGTAGCTGTTCTTAACGGTGATAACGTCATCTTTTTTAACCTGGTATCTGGGAACGTCAATTTTCTTGCCGTTGACACAGATTAATCCGTGCATAACCATCTGTCTTGCCATTTTTCTGGAATATGAAAGACCTAATTTATATACCACGTTATCCAATCTTAACTCAAGAAGTTTCAAAAGTTCGTCGCTGGTAAGGCCGGGCATTTTTTCGGCAACGATAAAGTATCTCTTAAACTGCTGTTCCGTTAAACCGAAAACTCTTCTTGCTTTCTGTTTTTCTCTCAAATGTTTTCCGTAGTCGGAAATTTTTCCTTTCTTTGCACCGTGCTGTCCGGGTGCGTTTTTACCTCTTTTTCTGTCCAATGCACACTTGGTGGAACATCTTTCGCCTTTCAAAAATAATTTTTCTCTTTCCGCTCTGCATTGTTTGCATGCTGAACCAATATAACGAGCCATCTGCTAAAATCCTCCGATTAATTTTCCTTTTTTAATTTACAAAAACTACACTCTTCTCAGTTTCGGCGGACGACAGCCGTCATGAGGAACAGGCGTAACATCCTTAATAGCCGATATTAAAAGGCCTGCAGACTGAAGACCTCTGATTGCGGTTTCTCTTCCCGGCCCGGGGCCGTTAACAAATACGGAAACCTGCTTTACTCCGCAGTCCATTGCTTTTTTACCTGCAGCATTTGCAGTCATCTGAGCCGCAAACGGCGTTCCTTTCTTGGCACCTTTAAAACCGGAACCGCCCGCAGATGCCCATACCAAAGCATTTCCTTTATCGTCGGTAATGCTGACTATCGTATTATTGAAAGTGGACTGTATATATGCTCTTGCCATACCGCCGGCAAATTTTATCTTTCTTTTTGATGTGCTGGTTTTCTTTTTATCTTCTGCCATTTTATTTTTAAGCCTCCAACTTAAATTCTTTTAGTTCAAAACTGCTTCTTATTTTTTACCGCCTTTAGCCTGTGCCGCTTTTCCCGCACCTGCACCTACGGTCTTTCTCTTTCCTCTTCTGGTTCTGGCATTGGTTTTGCTTCTCTGTCCTCTTACCGGAAGATTTCTTTTGTGTCTGGAACCTCTGTAACTTCCGATATCTATCAATCTCTTGATATTGGCCTGAATTTCTCTTCTCAAATCACCTTCAACTTTATACTCTTTCGTTATAAGGTTGTTGATTTGGTTAACTTCGCCCTCGGTTAAATCTTTAATCCTTTTTGCAGGATCAAGGTTCAGTTCTTCAATTATTGCATCTGAAAGAACGGGACCGATACCGTAAATATATCTTAAAGCGATATCCAATCTTTTATTTTTCGGTAAATCTACACCGGCAACTCTTGCCATTTATACTTCCTCCGTTTTATAAAACTATTTTATATTTTTTGCTTCCCCGGCCAAACAAAACAATAAACTATCCCTGTCTCTGTTTATGTCTGGGGTCTTCGCAAACTACTCTTACTACGCCTTTCCTTTTGATAACCTTACACTTTTGGCATATAGGTTTTACTGATGCTCTGACTTTCATTTTTTGCTCCTGTTATTTGTCTCTATATGTGATTCTTCCTCGTGTTAAATCATACGGAGAAAGCTCAACTTTTACCTTGTCGCCGGGCAGAATTTTAATATAGTGCATACGCATTTTACCGCAGATATGTGCCAGTATAACGTGTCCGCCCTCTATTTCCACTTTAAACATTGCGTTCGGCAATGATTCAAGTATCTTGCCCGTAACTTCAATCTTTTCTTCTTTTGCCATTTTTCTACCTTTGCTCAATCAAATTTATTTTACCGAAGAAGAACCCCGGCATTTTCTGCCGGCTGCCGCTTTAAAGCCGCCCCCTAAGGTAAAAGTAAAACCATACACGCCGATTTTATTTTTTGGTTAAAATCTCACAGCCGTTTTCGGTTACGGCGACGGTATGTTCAAAATGAGCACACATACTGCCGTCTCTTGTTACAACAGTCCACTTATTGGACAACACATCTACTTTGTATGTACCTGCATTGACCATCGGCTCTACAGCTATAACCATCCCCGGCACCAGCCTCTGCCCCGTTCCCGGTTTTCCGTAGTTGGGAACATTCGGTTCTTCGTGCAGATTTCTGCCGACTCCGTGACCGCAATAATCACGGACGATAGAAAACCCGAAAGATTCCGCATAACTTTGGACTGCGTAGGAAACGTCGCCTATTCTGTTGCCCGGTTTGACCTGCTCTACAGCCTTGTATAATGACTCTTCGGTAACACGTAAAAGCTTTTCGGTATCGGAAGATATTTTACCTACGGGGTAAGTATAAGCCGCGTCGGAATAATACCCCTGATAAATACAGCCGACATCCACGCTTACTATGTCGCCGGAAGAAAGTTCCCGGGAGTCACTCGGTATCCCGTGAACAAGCTCGTCATTAACAGAAACACATGCCGACCCGGGAAAACCTGCATACCCGAGAAAAGCCGGTTTCATTTTAAAAGAACTTATCATTCTGTAAACTTCAACATCTATATCTTTGGTAGTAATACCCGGCTTAATAAAACTCTTCAAACTTTCAAGAACCTGTGCAGTAGCTTTGCAGGCGGTTCTCATTTTATTAAGCTCGTCTTTACTTTTCAATTCTATTTTGGACATTTTATTCAATTAGCAATTGCGGCTTCAATCTGCTCAAAAACTTTCTCGGGGCTTACTTCCCCGTTTATCTTGACCATACAGCCTTTTTTTTCGTAATACTCCGCCAGCGGACTGGTCTGTCTGTCATAAACTTCCAATCTTTCTTTTATCGTTTCGGGCGTATCGTCTTTTCTGTGTATCAACTCACCGCCGCAAAAGTCGCATATACCTGCTTTTTTGGGAGGCTTTAAATCTATATTAAAACTCCCCCCGCACGACGGGCATACTCTTCTGCCGCCAAGTCTTCTTATCACTTCTTCGTGTCCGATATTTATAAAAAACACTTTCGTTATCTGTCTGTTCTGTTTCCGTAAAAAATCATCAAGCTGTTTTGCCTGAAAAATAGTTCTGGGGAAGCCGTCCAAAAGGAAACCGCTTTTGCAGTCGTCTTTTGCAAGCCTTTTAAAAACCATATCGTCTATAACGTTATCGGGAACCAGCTGTCCGGAAGTTAAATAGACAGCAAAAGCAGGATCATCTTTGGCGTCTCTTATCATATCGCCTGTTGAAAGATGAACCACGTTGAATTTACTTCCGATTGTTTTAGCCTGAGTGCCTTTGCCTGCACCCGGAGGGCCGAACAAAATAAAATTAAACTGTTTCATATTACCCGTTGTTCGCTATCTCGTAAAAATTTTATCGGAGTATTTTACAAAAAAATAAGAACAAATGCAAGTTTTTTGCCTTTGTTCTTTGTTCTTACTATATTATATTTTTATGCGGTTATGCGATACGAGGCATTTTGTCCGTTTTAATTTTTTATTTTTGTCTTAAGAAGTTCTATTTCCAGCTCAAAATTTTTCATTTTTTCTTTTATCAATTCCAACTCTTTCATAACGGCACCGCTGAAATTGACATTTTCGGTTTCGCAAGTTTCGGAAAAAACTTTTTTTATTTCTTCTTCCGGTTTATTAAAAAGTTTTGACATTTTGAAAATATTTTCCGCAGACGGTAAAGTTCTGCCGTTTATCCAGGAACTTATCGCTTGAGTGGAAACCTTAAGTTCCGAGGCAAGTTTTGACTGACACCCTGCCTTAAAACCGGAATTAAACTCTATCAGCAATTTTTCAAAATCCGAATTTTTCCCCATTACTTCCCCGATTTTCCAAAAGAAAAAAACAAAAACCTTGACAAAAAATATTTTTTAAACTATAATTATATCAATAGATTTTCAATTGATTTGCTCTTTAAAAATATTTTTTGTAAAAATTAATAAAAAAAATAACAGCCGAGCGGGTTGGTTTGGCACACCGCCAAAGCATAGCACAGCTTGAAAAAAGATAAAAATTTGAGCGAATGTTTATCTCTCGGCGATTATACAAAAAATCTCCGATTTTTTGTATAGCTGATAAGCTCTTTACAATTACAGCGAAAAAACAGCAAATT
>CAJOOL010000150.1 GCA_905236115.1 uncultured Endomicrobiia bacterium | reverse complement strand
ACGGTGTGGTTTCACTTTAGTGGAGTTAGTTATAACGATTGCCATAGTGATTATATTATCGGTAATCAGCGTTCCGATTTATCGCGGATATGTGGATAAAGCAAAATGGTCTGAAGCTTATGCCTTGTTTGGCACAATAATGCAGGCTCAAAAGGCTTATTATTCCGAATACGGAACTTTTTTAGATGTATCACATGGGGGGACTGGATCTTTTAGTTTACATCCGGTATTTGGTATTGATGCAAGAGGCAATAAATATTTTAGCCGATTTAATATAGATAATGGAGTAAATCCAACAAAAGGTTTTAATGCTGTAATATATCTTCCTGAAGAATTCAAAACAAAATCTACCGATAATATGTGGTTAAAATATAGCGTAACACGAGGAGCAACCATATTTGTAGGACACTGGAACGATGTTCCCGATTGGAATGATTAAATTTTTTTAAAAATAAAAAAGGTCAGAACATAGCACTGACCCAAAGAACGAGGCGGACGGAAAATTTATTTTTTTCCCGTCCGCCTCCACACTAAATAACAAATTTTTTCTTAATATCTTGCAAAAATAAAACTGACATTTGTCTTCTTGGCAGACCAATCTTTGGAAAGAGAATAATTTTTCTGCGGGCTGTTTTTCAGCCAATTGATAATGCTGTTGATGTGAACGGCTCTTTTTTTGTCGGGAAGAATTTCTTTTAATATTTTATACTGCATTATTTCTTCCTGTCTTAAAAAAGATTTTAAATTTACCGATATTTTATTTTTTGTCGTTTTTACGTTTTTTAAAATAAAAGAATTTGTCTTCTTTTTAAAAAAATCCGTTTCCTGTTTAACTATTGAAGATAAATTATACACGTGCTCAATAAACAGAGGATTTATTTTGTTTAATTCAGGAATGATGTTCAGCCTTATTTTATTTCTGGTATAATCGCATTTAAAGTTTGTTTTGTCCGTGCAGAATTTTATGTTTTTTTGTTTGGCATAGCCGTCTATCAAATCTCTTGATACTGCCAAAAGCGGCCTTATTACCGACAGATTTTTATTTATTTTTCTTACGGCAGGTATTCCCGTCAACCCGTCTGTTCCCGTTCCTCTCAACAGCCACATCAGCACCGTTTCGGCATTGTCGTTCATATTGTGTGCGGTGGCAATTTTGCTGCACTTATATTCTTTTGCCGTTTTTTCCAGTTCCGCATACCTCAGCTGTCTTCCGGCAGTTTCAACGGAAATATTTTGTTCTTTTGCATATTCTTTTGTTTTTAAATCTTTCAGCACGCACTCAATGTTTAAGTTCTCGGCAAATTTCTTAACGATTTCGGCTTCCTTAACGGACTCTTTTCTTAAGTTATGGTTGAAGTTTACAACAACAAGTTCTATATTTAAAGATTTTTTCAGCACAGCAAACAAACTTGTCATTACCATAGAATCCGCTCCGCCGGAAACCGCCAGCAGAATTTTATCCCCGTGGCAGACAAGTTTGTTATCGTAAATATTTTTTCTGAATTTTTCCCAAATTATCATTCCCATATTATAGCATTTTTTATTCTTTTTTACTTTACTGTTGTAAAAATGCTATAATAAAATGCTACTATTATAAGGAGTAAAATATGATAATTTTAACAGGCGGAGCAGGTTTTATAGGCAGTTGCTTTTTATGGAAATTAAACAGGGAAAAAATTGACGATATTTTAGTCGTAGATCATTTGGATAACGGCGAAAAATGGAAAAATCTTGTCGGCAAAAAATTTTACGACTATATGCAGAAAGAAGATTTTCTTCAGGCGGTTAAAGATAAGAAAATTCAAAAGCCGCAGGCAATAATTCACCTCGGTGCATGCAGTTCCACCACGCAGACGGATGCAAACTATTATATCCATAATAATTTTGAATATTCCAAAACACTTGCTTTATGGGCAATGGAATTGGGTATTCCTTTTATTTATGCGTCTTCGGCAGCCACTTACGGCAGCGGCGAAAACGGCTATGACGACAAATGCGATATTGATAAACTTGCACCGCTTAATATGTACGGCTATTCAAAACAGCTTTTTGATTTATGGCTGTTAAGAAATAAATATAACGATAAAGTTACCGGAATAAAATTTTTCAATGTTTTCGGCCCTAACGAATATCATAAAGGTTCAATGAAAAGCGTTATCTGCAAAACTTATAATGATGTTGCCGAAAAAGGAGTAATAAAACTTTTTAAATCTTATAATTCCAAATATTCCGACGGGGATTCTTTAAGGGATTTTGTTTATATAAAAGATGTGGTTGAAGTTATGATGTTCTTGTTAAATAACCCGAAAAATACCGGACTGTTTAACATAGGAACAGGTAAAGCAAGAAGCTGGAACGATATAGCAAAATCAATGTTTGCCGCCGTCGGTAAAAAGACTAATATTGAGTATTTTGATATGCCGGAAATTTTAAGAGGAAAATATCAATATTTTACCGAAGCAAAAATGGACAAAATCAGACAGGCCGGCTGCAATCATAAATTTATGGAGCTGGAAGATTCCATAAAAGATTACTGCGGATATTTGAAAAATTCATCATATTTGTGATCAATTAAAAAAATCTTAAATGAACAGATACGAAGAAAAAATACAATAAGCTCTCAGCTTTCTATAAGGAGTAAACAATGTCTTTATTGGAAAAAGTATTAAGTTTAAAAAATAAGTCAATTCTTGTCGTCGGCGATACGATGGTTGACAGGTTTATTTGGGGGGAAGTTTCAAGAATTTCTCCGGAAGCTCCCGTTCCCGTTGTGGAAGTAAAAAAAGAAACCGAAACTTTGGGCGGAGCCGGAAACGTGGCAAGCAACATAACATCGCTCGGAGCAAAAGCATACATTATTACCGTTGTCGGAGATGACCTTAACGGGCTGAACATGAAAGAAATGCTTGAAAATAAAAAAATCAATACGGATTATATCGTTGTAGATAAGCAAAGACCTACAACTTTAAAAACCAGAATTATTGCATCCAATCAACAGGTCGTTCGTGTGGATAAAGAAATAAAAGGCGTATTTTCCGGAAAGACAGAAGAAAATATTTTGGCCAATATTGAAGAGGTTATGAAAAATATTGACGGAGTGATAATTTCCGATTATGCAAAAGGCATTGTAACCGACAAAGTATTGGAAAAAATCATAACTCTTGCCGATAAAAGAAAAGTTCCCGTAACGGTTGATCCGAAAGTGGAGAACTTCAAAAAATATAAACATATCACATGTATGACGCCAAACACAAAAGAAGCCGTAGAGGGTATGAATGCCCAGCACAGCGGAATAAAAACCGATGAAGATATTGCAAAACTCGGTAAGGAAATATTAAATCTTTTACAGTCGGAATCCGTCCTCATTACAAGAGGGGAAAAAGGTATGACCGTAATAGAAAAAGATAAAGTTACGCACATTCCGACAAGAGCAAAAGAAGTTTACGATGTTACCGGTGCAGGCGATACGGTTATTGCAACAATGACGCTGGCACTGGCTGCAAAATGGAATTTAGTGGAAGCTGCCGAAATTGCAAACTTCGCCGCAGGCGTTGTGGTAGGTAAAGTGGGAACGGCAACGGTTACCATAGAAGAAATTATAAAAGCCGTAAGAGAATTTAAGGAAAATGCCCTTGAGGCCTAAACATAATAACATAATACAATTAAGGAGTTTATATAATGAACGAACAGGAAATAAAACAGGCGGTTGAAAAGAAAGTTTCTATGGCAAAAATAGCTTCACATCAGATGGGGCTGTTGGACTTTAAACAGAAAAATGCAATACTTCTTTCAATGGCGGATGCTTTGGAAAAAAATATTGAAGATATAAAATTTCATAACGGTATTGATGTTGAAACGGCTAAAACTTCCGGAGTATCCGCAGAGCTGATAGACAGGCTGACATTAACCGATAAAAGAATAAAAGATATGATAGACGGCGTGCGTAATATTGTTAAGCAGACAGACCCTGTAGGCGAAGTGTTGGAAGAAAGAAAAATTGACGGTATGGATATAAAAAAAATAAGAGTTCCTTTGGGAACTATTGCAATGATATATGAGTCAAGGCCGAATGTTACGGTTGATGCCGCCGCCCTTTGCCTTAAGGCGGGAAATTCCATAATTTTAAGAGGCGGTTCCGAAGCGATAAATTCCAACAAATTCCTTGCAAAAATCATTTCTTCCGCAGGAGAAGCAGCAGGTATGCCTGCAGGTGCGGTAACTTTCATAGATATAGTTGACAGAGCAGCAGTTTCGGAAATGATAAAAATGGATGACTTTATAGATTTGTTGATTCCGCGCGGAAGTTCCGCAATGGTTGACTTTATAAAAGAGCATACTTCTATTCCCGTCTTGTCGCACGGAAGCGGTTTGTGCCACACTTACATTGATAAAGCCGCAAATATTGATATGGCGTTAAAAATTGCTGTTAATGCAAAATGCCAAAGACCTGCAGTCTGCAATGCGACGGAAACATTACTTGTCCATAGAGATATAGCTGCCGAATTTTTACCGAAAATTTGCAAAGCGTATTTTGACAACGGTGTTGAAGTAAGAGGCTGCAAACTGACAAAAACAATTGTTCCGCAAGTAAAAGAAGCTGCGGATAAAGACTGGGAAACCGAGTATCACGATAAAATTATTTCAATAAAAATCGTTAATTCCATAGAAGCGGCAATCAATCACATCAACAGATACGGTTCACGGCATTCAGAATCCATAGTTACGGAAGATAAAGCCAGAGCCGAGAAATTTTTAAAAGAAGTTGACGCCGCAGCGGTTTTTCATAACGCATCTACCAGACTGCACGACGGCGGAGTTTTCGGGCTTGGTGCCGAAATCGGAATATCCACCGCCAAAATGCACGCAAGAGGAGCAATGGGGGCAAGAGAACTTACTTCCACAAAGTTTGTAGTAAGAGGAAAAGGAAATATAAGAAATTAATTTGAGAAATGAAAAACAGACTGATACTTTTTTTTATTGTTTTATTGACTGCGGCGGCGTTTTTTTGTTTTTATATAATAAATTTTAAACATAAAACGGTTATCGGCACAAGGCTTTTTACCGATAATAAAAGCCGTGAAAATATTATCGCTGTCATAAAGGATTTTGCTTATTATAAAAAGCAGAATCCTTTGTTGAAAATGTCAAAAAGAAATATTTGTTTTTCAAAAAATTATGATGAAGAAATAAAACGTTTCAAAAATTTTCTTTTAAAAATACCGTCTTTTGATAATATTTCAAAGGCGGAAATTTTTTATAATATTGCAAATTTATATTATTTAAAACAGGATTATGATAAATCTTTTAAATTTTATAAAAAGGCTTTAAAGACCGCTCCTTATTATGTTAATGCAAAGTATAATATAAAAGTGTTGGTTGATTTTGACGATAAAACCAATTCAATTGAAAATTTAATTAAATATAAAAGTGAAAAAATTTGGCAGGAGCTGAATTCTTTCTTATGCGGAAAAGAAAAAAATTTAAATATTAAGATACGGAGTGTAACGAATTATTTAAAAAATCATATTTATGAAAGCATAAATCTTAATAAAGAAATAATTTCACTGGATTTGCAAAATGCGGAAAAATTACAAAAAGAAATAAATTCTTTGATAAAAGAAAATAATGTTATTGAATATGACAAAAAATCTTTGGAAAAAATTTTAAGCACCTGTGTATATGAGACCGTTGAAGATGCCGAGGGTGAAAATATTTATACACTGCAGAAAAAGAAAAAAATGCTGCTTAAGAATTTAATAAAAGAAAAGGAATATTTTGATAAAGAATTAGATTTTTGGCATAAGATTGATAACGAAATATTAAGAAAAACAGATAAGTTTGAAAACAGCGTAAATAGCAAAACTCCCGCGGAAAAATATTTTAACGAAAATTTTGAGACAGACAGCTGTAACTTACAAATTCCGTTTAAAACAAACAATATAAAAGATATTGTCAATACCGTAAAACTTAAAAAAAGGAATATTTTAGAGTCTTTTGCTGACAGGGCAAAAGATTATTTAAATACCGGTGCAAAAAACGATTATAAAATATTAAATCTTATTAATGAACGTATCCGCAGAATTAATGAAGAAAAAGAAAATATAAAAGTTCTTTTAAATGATGTCGATGCCAAAGAAAGAGAAATAAACACTTTTTTAAAAAATAATTCAAACGCTCAGAAAAATAAAAATCTGCAAAAATCTTTATTGCGTATTCAGGAAAAACAGAAAGCTTTAAGACAGGAATTTTCCGACTGTAATAATGATATAACCGAACTGAAAAATATGATTCAGGAAAATTCCATACTTAACCGAATGTTTCTTTCTGATATAAAAAAAGATATGTCGGAAAAAAATATTAATGTTTATGTAAACATAAAAAAGAACGGGGATTATATAAGAAAGTGTTGTAACGAACAGATACCGCTGCTTAATAAAAAACAGGAACTAATGAAAAATATAAAAAGTTCTTTAATTACGGATTTGTTTAATTATTCCAAGCAGATACTTCGTTATAATGAAAGAATTTTTAACGCTTCAGCCATGCAGGCTGCTTTTTTTTATCTTGCCGACGATACCGTGGAAAAGTATAAAGATATTTTAAATAATTTAAAATATGTCAATGAAAATATAAATACGGAAAACAAAAATATTTTTGAAAAAGAAAATCTTTTTATCAATAACGAACTGAAAAATATTAAAACGTTGAACCTGTTGAAAGATTATAAAAAATTTTCCGAAAAGATACAAAGATTATTGTTTTTAAATAAAAAAATTCAAACCGAAGAAAAAAAGCTCAAAGAGCTTTTTGAAAATCTTGACTATATAACAAAGTTTATACCGAAAAAAGAAAAAGATAAAACCGTTGAAAAGAGAAAGAAAAGCGAAAAGGAAAATTTTCCTTACGTTGAATTTTACGAAGACAACGATTATATTATGCAGAAATATTTTAATAAAAAATATGAACAGGTGAAAAAGGAAATAGAAAAAATGAGGAAAAAGCCGTGAACCGGACAGGTATTTTGGGAGGTTCTTTTGACCCTGTTCATAAAGCACATATTTCCATGGCTCAAACCGCTTTAAAAGAGTTCGCTTTGGATAAGGTAATTTTTGTTCCGGCTTACAGGCCTCCGCATAAGATGTTTCTTTCTTCGCCGCCGCAGGACAGATACAATATGCTTTCTTTGGCGATAAAAAATTTTGAAAAATTTTTTATTGACACTTATGAGCTGGACTTGAAAAGAGAAGTTTTTTCTTATCAAATGCTGGATTATTTTAAAGATAAGTATAAAGATACCGATATAAAAATGATAATCGGTTCGGATTCTTTTAATAATCTTGCACTTTGGAAAAATGCGGAATATATCTGTAAAAATTACGGTTTTTATGTAATAAAAAGGCCGAATATTGAAATTAACAAAAACAGTATATATTATAAGTATTGTATTTTTTCAGAAAGTGTTATGGCGGATATTTCTTCTACAGAAATAAGAGAAAAGATAAAAAACGGACAGGATATAACGGCTCTTGTTCTGCCTGAAACAGCCGAGTATATAAAGGAAAAGAAATTGTATTTGGGGAGTTGAAAAGTTGATGTTAATTATAAATTGTAAATTGCCTTTTTATGTTAGAGAAAAAAATTTTTGATTACTTAAACAGTCATTTATCCGAGCAAAGATATATCCATACGCTTGCAGTCAGAGAGCTGGCGGTTAAACTTGCCGAAAATTATAATCTTGATGTTTTTAAAGCTTCGGTTTCGGCACTTCTTCACGACTGTGCAAAAAATATGCCTTTGGAAGAAATGAAAAAGTATATTTTAAAAAATAATTTAAAGATAAAATATTTTGATTTTATCATAAAATATCTTCCGCAGGTTCTGCATTCTTACATAGGTGCGGATATTGCGGAAAAAAAGTTCGGCATAAAAGACAGAGAAATTTTAAACTCAATAAAAAATCATACCGTCGGAAGAATTAATATGTCGGATTATGAAAAAGTTCTTTTTGTTGCCGACAGTCTTTCCGCAGACAGAAAATATAAAAAAAGTTTCGTTTCCAAAAAACTTATGTATGAAAATCTGCACGAAACTTTTAAACTGGTTTTACAAAATAAAATGAAATATGTCATATCTAATTTCGGTCTTCTTCACCCAGATATGGTCAGCATCTGGAACAGCTGCATAAAATGTGTTATAATATAAGTATAAAGCTGAGGTGTTTTAAATGATAAATCAAAAAACGGTCAATAAAAAAGCAGTTAAGATAATAAAAGATATTAAGGAAATATGCGGTTTGTTGTTTGGCGACAAACTTCAGGATATATATCTTTACGGTTCTTATGCCCGCGGAGATTATGACGAAGAATCCGATATTGATATTCTGCTGACTTTAAATTTAACCGATAAACAAATAATGAAATACAAAAAAACTGTTCGTCATATTTCAAGTGAATTAAGTTTAAAGTATGATATTATGGTATCAATAACAATGGATCCGATAAAAACTTTTTATAAATATACGGAATTTATTCCTTTTTATAAAAATGTGCTCAATGAGGGAATTAATTATGGAGCTTAGAAACAGAATATCTCTTTCAAAAGTTCGGTTAGAATATGCAAAAGAAGCTTTGGAAGATTCGCAGGATGCTCTAAAGAGAGAACGTTACAGAAATTCCGCTAACCGTTCCTATTATGCGGTTTTTTATGCAATGAGGGCAGTTCTTGCTTTTGATGAACTTGATAAAAAAAACACAGCGGAGTAATTTCTGATTTTAGAAGACTTTATATAAAAACGGGAATTTTTCCTAAGGATATATGTCGGATACAATAAATAATCTTTTTGATATCAGACTTGATAGTGATTATAAAGATTTTTATATTTTACCTAAGCAAGATGTCAGAGATCAGCTTGCTAACGCTGAAAAATTTATAGAAGAAGTAGAAAAATTTTTGAAAGAAAAATATAAATAATTTGATTTTGAACGGATAGTAAAAATGTTGAAAGCAGAGAAAAGATTTTTGTTCTTAACTCTGCTTTCTTTTTGAGGATTGCCGCTATGAAACAATCCTGTTGTTTTGTAGTAAGTTTTTAAGTAAAAATGAATTAATCCTTAAGAAAGTTCCCATTCCTTTAATTGATTACTTGCTCCATTTCCATCCCAATCAATAATTCTGGGACCTAAGGAAGAATTATATTGTAGAGCAAGATACTGTCTATTAGTTCTTTTTAAATCATCAGGAACTGGAGTATAAGAAATAAAATAACTTCTCATATCTCTCAGTTCACTGGAATTGGCATGATTTATAGTAAAAAGAGTAAAGTATTTATTGCCACTTGCATCTATTCCGAAAATAGGTTCATTAGAAGTACTATATCTAGCAGTTTCTTGATGTCTCAAAAAGTTGCCATATTCGGACAAATAAGCTTTTTGTGCAGACAATATTGCTCCCAGTAATGCATATCCTTCTGCAAGTTTCGCCTTATCCACATAACCGCGATAAATCGGCACTGAAATTACTGACAGAATGATAACAATAGCAATTGTAATAACCAACTCCACTAACGTGAATCCTT
>CAJOOL010000149.1 GCA_905236115.1 uncultured Endomicrobiia bacterium | reverse complement strand
TATCTCGCTTGTCGGACCGAATCTGTTTTTGTATGCTCTTAAAATTCTGTAAATCTGCTGTTTTTCGTTTTCAAAATATAAAACCGTATCTACTATATGCTCCAGAATTCTCGGTCCTGCCAGGTCGCCGTCTTTTGTCACATGTCCCAAAATAAACACCGTTATATGCTGAGACTTTGCTATTCTTAAAAGTTCCGCCGAACATTCTTTTATCTGGCTGATTGTTCCCGGAGCACCGGAAAGTTCCGGGTGGTATGTCGTCTGTATGGAATCTATTATTAAAAATTTCGGCTGTAAAGTATTTACGGAAGAAACAATATTTTCAAGGTTTGTTTCCGAAGCCAAAAAAATATTTTCTTTATCTATGTTCAGCCTCTCCGCACGCGACTTTACCTGTGAAAGAGATTCTTCGCCCGATATATACAAAACTGTTCCGTATTTTGCAAGAGCTCCCGATACCTGCAGCATCAGCGTTGATTTTCCTATCCCCGGTGCCCCGCCCAAAAGAGTAAGCGAGCCGGGAACTATCCCACCGCCTATCATATTGTCAAATTCGGAAATACCCGTTTTTATTCTCTGAAAACTTTTAACGGCTACGTCACCCAGCTGAAACGTCCCGGAAGAAAACCCTGTCAGCTGTCTTGCAGGCTGTTTTGATGCTGAAGAAGCCGTTTCCCTATCGTCAACTTTTTCAACGAAAGTATTCCACTTGTAACAGCCCGGACATTTTCCCAGCCATTTCGGGGATTCGTATCCGCAATTGTTACAGACAAAGATTGTTTTATTTTTTTTATTTTTAGTAACCATTTTATTATTTTATCTTTAACTTATAAACTATAGCTAAATTTAACAAGCTGAGCCGCGGACTTTGTCCGCTCAGCTGAGAAGCTGAGAGTTTAAAACATTTTTACACTATAGATTTCCGACACCCGGGAACGACACCGCTACGCGGTTTTCGTCGTTCATTATTATACATTGTACACTGTACATTATACATTATAAAAAGTGCTTTGCAATTTTTATTTACTGCTGGTGGCGGCGATGCCCGCTACGCCGAACATTGAAGCCAAATCTTCATCGGTAATCTTCAACTTGATATACGGCATAAAGTTTGTTCTTGTCAGCATATCTTCTACCTGCACGCCTGCATACAGCCAGCGGAATATTCCCAGCCTTGCACCGATAATAACGTTCGGTTTATCTCTGTCCTTGTCGTCTTTCTTGGCGGTTTCTGTTCTGAATATTGCTTCGGCATTAATATACAATTTTCTGCCGCTTGCATAAATCTTATCAAACGGCGACCAACCTACGCCCACGCCGCCTTTGCTCCTCATGATACCGCCGTAAGCCTCCAAGTTTTCAGACCTGAAGCCCAGCAGAGCATCAATCTTGTTAAGATTATTTCTTTCAAATTGGTCGTCTTCATTGGTATAGTTGCCTATATTGGAAACACCGACATAATAAAACTTGTGATTGTTCGGTCTGAAGCGTACACCGAAATCATTGCGGAACTTGCTGCTGCGGGTATCAAACCTGCCCATATATTCCCAGTCAATTTCAAGTTTTTTCGTTTTGCCGACAAAAGACTGAAGCCCGGCAACAGTATCTTTAATTTCATCGGACATTTTCTTATCGTTGATAAGCGTTGCCAGCGTTCCGTCGCCCTCGTTAATTTTTGTTACCACTTCGTCTATTTTTGCGGCAACTTTTTTAAGCTCTGCAACAATATCTCTTATATCGTCTTTGTTTTTGCTTGTTATTTCATATAAATTTGAAGAGAAATTTTTGAAGTTATCTATCACCTTAGCGATTTCTTTTTCTTTGCTGCCGACAGTTTGGCTTACTTTTTTAAGGTTTTCTACTGCATCATATAAATTTTTAAAGAAGTCATCATTCAATCCTTTCTTGGCACTGCCTAAAACCGCATCAAGTTTTTTTACGGCGTTGCCGACCAGCTCTTCCAGAGAATCGCCTTCAAGAGCTTTGATTGTCTGACCATGTTTTAGGATATTTCCCGTTTGTGAAGGAGTTCCCGGACAAACTTCAATGTATTTTGTTCCGATAATTCCCATAGAAACTATTTTTGCCGTTGCGTCCGGATAAAGCTTTATTTTTCTGTCTATAACAAGAATGACTTTTGCTTTTCCGTTTTCCAAAACTATGTTTTTAATATTTCCCACATCAACACCGGAAATTTTTACTTTGGCTTTTTTGGGAAGTCCTGCAGTATTTTCAAAATAAGCATTGACCGTATATTTGGAAGTCAGGCTGTAGTTGCCCAAAAGCATTATTGTAAGCAATACGGAAAATATTCCTATTAAAACAAAAATTCCAAGTTTAAATTCGTTTGACACCGTTACTCCAGTTTAAGACAATTTATAATTTACAATTTACAATAATTTATAATTAAAAGTCGCTTTGTGATTTTTCTACCGGTATCGGCCCGACACTTGAGCCGATAACAAACTGATTTAACATTTTATCTTCAATCGTTTTCGGATTTGCAATAGTCTCTTTCAGTTTTTCAACAGTTCCCTCAAAAATTATTTTTCCCAAATACAACATTATAATTCTGTCTGCTATTTTATAAGCGGAATTCATATCGTGGGTAACAACTATGGACGTTACTTTTAACTCTTTTTTCAAACGTATTATCAGCTCGCCAATCACATCCGACATTATCGGGTCCAGCCCTGTTGTGGGCTCGTCATAAAAAACATACTTCGGTTTATACGCTATCGCTCTTGCCAGCCCGACACGCTTTTTCATACCGCCGCTTAATGCGGAGGGTTTTAATTTTTCTATATTTTTCAGCCCTACCATATTCAGGCATAAAGTAACTCTTTTTTTTATTTCTTCTTTGGATAAATCCGTAAGATTTTTCATACCGAAAGCGATATTTTCTTCTATGGTTAAAGAATCAAACAAAGCCGCTTCCTGAAAAACAAAACCGATTTTCTGCTGTATTTTATGCAAGGCGTTTTTATCCGCCGTTACTATATTTGTCCCGTCTATAAAAATATTTCCGGAGTTCGGTTTTATCAGCCCGACAAGATTTTTTAAAAGAATGCTTTTCCCCGTTCCAGATCCGCCGATAATAACAAGAGTTTCTCCGTCTTTTACTTCAATATTCACATCACACAGAACTTTTTTATTTTCAAAAGATTTACACAAATTTTCAACTTTTATCATATCTTTATATTTTATAATTTTTGTATGATGTTTTGCAATTTTTTGGAAAGACGAGGATTGGAAGAGTGGATGAAAAAAATTCACAATTAATTGGCGAAAGCAGGGTAAGAAGATTTTTCCTATCCTGCTTTCTGCTTGAGGACTGCCGCTATGTTGCAATCCTTTTGTTTTATTATTTTTTATTTTTATAAAAATTTAAATAAAAATCACTTTAACCAATCACTATCAGACATAACTACATTTTCATCAAAATGGCTGCCTTTGCTAATATTATATAGTAACCAAAGATGTCTACTACCATTACTTTCTAAATCTTCCGGTCTTTCTACTGCAGCAGCGAAAGATTTTTTTATGACGCTATAATCCGTAGAACCATCAGCAAAACGAGTAAAATATTTATTTCCTCTGGCATCTATTCCAAGAATTGTTTCGTAAGGAGTAAACGCACCATTCCCGGCACTACTATCCATAGAATTCAAGAAATTGCCATATTGAGAATAATATGCCTTCTGTGCGGATAAAATTGTTCCCAAAAGGGCATATCCCTCTGCCCATTTTGCTTTATCTACGTAACCGCGATAAATCGGAACGCTGATTACCGATAATATAATCACTATGGCAATCGTTATAACTAACTCCACTAAAGTGAAACCACACCGT
>CAJOOL010000148.1 GCA_905236115.1 uncultured Endomicrobiia bacterium | reverse complement strand
TTAATATAATAATGGTGGTGTTTGTGCTTGCGTGGATTTTCCCGAACGATGTAAATGTTAAAAATTTTTTTATTAAGATTTTTTATGACGGTATAAATTTTTACAAATATATTTTTCTAGGAGCATACAAATGTTTGGTTTCCCTAAAGACGAAATAAAAAGAAAAACTTTTCATTTTTTAACTTTAATTTATGTCGCAGCATATTGGTTTCTTCCCATAAATATTGTTCTGTTCGGTCTTGCGGCCGCAATAGTTATCGTCTTAATCGGGGAATTTATCAGAGCCAAAAATGAAAAATTTAATGTTTTTATTTTGCAAGTTTTAGGCAGTGTCCACAGACCGAGCGAAGAACACAAAATCAGCGGGCTTCCGTGGACTTTGCTGGGAGCATTTTTGGTTATATTGTTGTTCGGCGGGAAAAATATTTTTGTTTTAACGAGCTTTCTTTATCTTGCTTTCGGCGATGCTTTCGCAGCACTTTTCGGCAAGGCTTACGGGAAGCATAAAATTTATGCAGGCAAATCTTTGGAGGGAACTCTCGCCTGCTTCGGAATATGTTTTGTTATGGGGCTTATTGTGTTTTTGTCTTTAGGACATTTCGGTATTTTAAGTGCCGTTCTTCTTGCATTTTTCGGTGCCGTTGTTGCCGCTCTGATAGAAACAGTTCCTTGGTGTTTAAATGATAACTTATGGATGCAGGTCTTAAACGCAGCTTCTCTGACTCTTCTTGCAAAACTGTTTTGATTTTTGATTGTTTTTGTTGTTCGGCTGTTGCCGTTCATTATACATTGCCGTTCTCAGCTTCTCAGCCGCGTCGTTTCAACTCTTTTTATCTTCTCTTCCAGTCTTTTCAAATTATTCTCATAATTCTTATTTTTTTCTTTCAGCAGTTCTATTTCTTTTTTCAGCAAATTATTTTCGGTATCAATAATTTTTATTTTGTCATTTACAAACTGCATTATGGAACTGCTTGTATTTGTCTGTTCATTTTTTTTGCCGTCGTCTATAAAATAATTCACTGAAACTTTCACAGCGTCCGCCAATTTTTTTATGGAATTATACGACGGATTTCTCACACCGTTCAGCCATCCGCTTATTCTCTGCTGTTGAGTTTTTGCAAGTTTCGCCAACTCATTTTGAGTTAAACCTTTCTCAAACATAATCTTTTTTAATTGCTTGGCAAAAAAAGAAGAATCTTTTCTCATTAATATTTCCCTAACCGAAAAAAACAATAAAAAAACTTGACAAAACACACAAAAGAGTTTATAATATATACAGATACACACAAAAATAAGCTCTTTAGTATGTTTTTAATATAAAAAAATAAAAAGCCGAGCGGACTGTTTTGGGCACACCGTCTCAAAACATAGCACAGTTTGGTAAAAAGATAAATACTTTTAGCGGAGTTCTTTATCTTCTCGGCGATTATACAAAAAATCAGAGATTTTTTGTATGGCTGAGAAGCTCTTTTTTGCCTGTCATCCCCGAATGTCGTTGTCGGGGATCCCGCAGTTGAAAAAGCGTAAGAGGAAGCGGGGAACAGGGCAGTCGCCCTTTAGCCCCGGATAATATAAAAATAAAAAACAAAAGGAGAAAAATTATGAAAAAGCTAAAACAGATGTATAGACGACGTATGGAAGAAAGGAAGTATAGAAACGGCAAAACGACGGGATGCCCGACAGTGCTGTTGCGCGTGCCACTCGGGCATGACAGACAGTGTGGTTTTACTCTTGTTGAGTTGGTCATTACAATCGCCATTGTCATTATTCTTTCGGTAATTTCTGTACCTATTTACAGAGCTTATGTTGATAAATCCAAAATGGCTGAGGGATATGCTCTTATTGGAGCAATTATTTCTGCACAAAAATCTTATTACAGCGAATATGGTAATTTTTTAAGACATAGAGATAGTAATTGCTATACAAGTTTCGAACCGATTTTTGGCATAGATGCTCGTGGCAATAAATATTTTACTTGGTTTGAATGTGGAGGTTATGGACTTGCTGAAAACGCGTTTTGGGTAGGAATAAAAAAACCAGCAGATTTAGGAAATAAAAATTATGGTAGTATAGAGGTAACTTATAATTTAAATACAGGTTCTACATTTAGAGGTTTTTAAGAGTAAATTTATTTTATACAGGTTAATTCATTTTTAATTAAAAATTTACTATAAAAAACTTAAAAATAAACTCAAAAACATCGGTCATCACATAGCCTTGACCGAAAAAAACGAGCAGAGGAATTTTTCTAAAAACTTTCTTCTGTTCGTTCCCTGTTTAAACTATTACACTATCCAACTTTTCAAATTCTCTCAGCTCTCAACCCTCAGCCTCTCAGCCGCCGTTCCCGCCGTTCAATTATACATTATAAATTGTAAATTTTAAATTGTCGTCTCGTCTGTCATCCCCGAAAGTCTCTGTCGGGGATCTG
>CAJOOL010000147.1 GCA_905236115.1 uncultured Endomicrobiia bacterium | reverse complement strand
GATTTTAAAACCTTCCTTCTTTTCAGTGGCGTTGGAAGTGTTTGTGCTGCTGCCGCCGCAAGCAGAGAAAATGCAGCAAAATGCCAACAAGGCACAAACCAAAAAACTTTTTCTTTTCATGCGTGTTTAGTGTTTTTTATTTTTATTTATTTTTACTTTGATTTAAAGTCTGTTTATGAACTTTGCGGCAAGGTTTATCGCCGCGGTTTTGTCGGCGGCTGCTGTCGGGTCAATGCCGAAAGTATAGAGTCCGTGTTTAGGCACAAAAACGTTGTTTTTTCCGCATAAAGCCTCTGAAATTTTATTTTCAAAATCACTTTCCGTACTGCTGACCACACGGAATTTGTCCTTAAAAGTCCATGTCTGATCGGGCGAAAAATCTTCCGCCAAGTCCAAAAACTTGTCAGCCGCGCCGTTAAGTTTCCTCATCGCAAGTTCCAATTCCATAGGGTAGGAGTGGATAAAACAAAGCGAGTTCATACGCGCATCGTTGATAAAACTGTATGCCGAAAGAAAAATGTCAAGTTCTTTCGGAAATTTTACAAGATGGTCGGCGATTGCCTCGTAACCGTTGCAACTGCGTGTTATTCTGATAATTGCGCCGTAATCCATAGGCGTTCTTGCAAACTGTTCAAAAGAGCAGTGGTAAGAGGTTACGTAAAAAAAGCGGTCTTTCAAACCCGGCATTTCTTTTTTTAACGCATATTCCGGGCTAATAGCAGATTTTGTGTTGGAACCCTCAGGCATAAAAGATGTTACGTCCAAAATCATGGAGCCGCAACGTCCGAGAGAAAAGCCTAAGGCGTTGATACTTTTGGCAGCCTCGACGAATTTTGAAATCATCTTGGCAAGCAGATCGTTTTTGTATAAAATAGAAGCCATATTTTTTAAAAATTATCCCCAGTGTTTTAGAAAGCAAAGTTACAATCTTTGACTAAAAAAAACAAAGTTTTATTGTTAAGAAATTTTTAAAAACCCCACTCAGAGATTACGGTCTCTTTTTCCACGTCGTCCTGAATGTTTTTGTCAAGATTGTAAAAGAAATCTATGCCCGTAAAAGTCTCCAACTGGTCGATTGAAACGGCATACTGTTTTATGCTTTTTTTCTCGCTGTCAGAGTAACTGCTTTTGTGTTCAATCCAAAAACCGAGAGCCTTGTAATTTCCGTTTTTAACGCAGAGAACCGCCATAAAAAAGTATTTCGGAATTATAAGACCGTAAGTGTCATGGGTCAAAAAGTCGAAAATCTGGTCTTTGTTGTCGATAGTGCCGCCTTTTACGACATAGAGCGTGTCGCGGAAACTGTTAACGTTCCAACTTCTTACTTTGCTTTCCATGTCAGCCCAGACAGCGGCGTTGAGCGTGTTGTATTGCGGCTGCATGTTGGAATAGCAGAAAGTCTGACGGTTCATGTTTTTGTTTTGAAGTCTGTCGGCGGAAGGGCAGAGGTGTCCGCGGTCAAAACCGCTGTAACGGTAATCCTCGTAAGTGGAACGGAAATCCGAGGGGATTTCTTCGTCTTCGTGCCAGGCATCGTCGCCGCTTCTTGAAACGTTTGACGCGGTGTTGCCTTGGTGCATTTGATATGCAGTCCAGCGTTGCGCTCTTTTGTCGCAGTCCCATTCGAGAAAGTAGTTTACGCCGTATTCAGAGTCGGTTTTTGCGACAATCATATTACGTCCGTCGGTTTTGGGCTTAGGACATTCTATTCTTGACGTATAGACAACGTTTGAATTTTGGTCGGTAGTTTCCTGGTTTTCCTGTTGGTTTTGTTCCTGATTTTTGTCTTTGCTTTTGTTTTCGACGATTTCAATATCGCTTTCGGGGACTTTTGCACACGCGGCAGCCAAAACCGCCAAAACAAAGAAGGTTATAATTTTTTTCATGATTTTTATTGCGTTTTTTATTAAAAAATGTAGAGACGTTGCTTACAACGTCTCTACGAGGGAAAGTAAATATTATTTTGACGATTTTAATCCTACAACTTTTACGTTTTTCACTTCCCAAGTTCCTGCATCAGTTGAAGTACTGGAATAGTAGTAAGCAATATAAACGTTTGATTGTCCGGCATACGAACTAATATCAATATTAACATCGGTAAATGTGATGGAAGGTCCTGTACTTGTCGGCCATGATAGTGTTAATTCTGTCCATGTCGCCTCAGCAGGTTCAGAACCGTTAAAATCTGTAGAAATTAATACTTTACAGTAAGTTTCTATGTTAGAAACAAATTTGTAACACGAATGTGAAAATGTTAACGTTGCACTCGTTACATTACTTAAGTCTATGACAGGAGAATATAAATATCCTTCTGTTTCATGAGGTCCGGTTACTCCGCTTTTTTTCCTTGTTCCTGTTACACGTTCTCCCGATTGTGTAGTACTATACGGACTTATTGCATCGGGATTTTTGGTAACTTTTGTTTTAAAATTGCCGAGACCGCTGATGAGAGTTTCATTTAACAATTCAACTTCATTATTGGCTTTTTCTGCCACCTTGAAATTAGTTATTTTCCAAGTTCCTGATGTCTCTGCCGTACTTTTGTAACGGAAAGCGATGTGAACGGTTTTTCCTTTGTATGCTGACAAATCAATTTCGATATTTGATGTCCAGTTTTCTACTGCTAATACAGTCCATGTTGCAGTTTCGGGATTGTTTGAATAATTTTCCGAAATTTCAACTGAACAATAATCGGAAACGTTTGAACCGAAATAGTTTGTACTGTTATTGAATGTTAAAAGAATTTTTTCCGCATCTGAGAGTTGTATTGCAGGCGAAATAGCCAAACCTTCGCTTTTATACTTTGTAGAATTGATATATGCAGTTCCCTGCAAACCGTTATTACTTACAAAATTCCAAATACCTGTGTTTATTTCTCCGTTGCGTGATACGGTATACGCGGTAAAATTTCCTAACGAACTTCCGAATGATTCTTCATACGGTATTGTTTTAGTGGTTGCAGTTTTGTCTTCGCTGTCGTATTTAGAGGTGATGTCTGTTATTACGGGTTCTTCACCTGAGACTTTGAAGTTCTTTATTTGCCAAGTACCTGCCTTTATGGAATTGGAAGTGTATTTGAAAGCGATACGGATTTTTTGACCCTTGTATGCCGTCAAATT
>CAJOOL010000146.1 GCA_905236115.1 uncultured Endomicrobiia bacterium | reverse complement strand
TTCCTCTTTCGTTGTTCGTTGTTTTCAACTCTTCAACCATTCAACCTTTCAACTGACTTTTTAACTGCGGGATCCCCGACAACGACACTCGTGCAACATCGCGGGGATGACAGGCAAAAAAGAGCTTCTCAGCCATACCAAAAAACTCCGTTTTTTGGTATACTGTCGCCGAGAAGATAAGTGCTTTGGTCAAGTTTTTATCTTTTTCCAAGCTGTGCTATGCTTTGGCGGCGTGCCAAAACAGCCCGCTCGGCTTTTATATTTTTTTAGTTTCTATAAATATAATTTAGCTTAAGTTAAATTTGTTATACATATAATAGAATAGTTTAGCTTATGTTAAATTATATAAGATTTTATTTTTAAAGTCAAGAGATTTATTTTGCAAGTTATAAGTCATTATGAAAAAAGAAAAAACTTTCTTCGGTAAACAGTTGAAAAAAATCATAATAGAAAAGGGCATTTCCCAGCAGGATTTTGCAGCAAAGCTGGGTGTCGGCAAGGCAATGATAAGCCAGTGGATTACCGGAACACGCAACCCGTCGCTTACTTCATTAAAAAAAATTGCACAAACGTTAAACATATCTTTAAATTATTTTCTGGAAAACGAACAGAACAGCGAAACAAAAATTAACGGTCTTGACAAAAAAGACATAAAAATTATACTGCTGGAAAAAGAAGTGGCCGTGCTTCAGAAAGAAAATATGGAACTTAAGGAAATGCTGACTAATTCTGAACGGAAACATTGAGGCATATTTTGCCTCTAAATTCGTTGGAGTTAAGGAAATGCTGAAGCTGAACGAAACAAAGATAATATAAGAAACATTGAAGAATATAAAAACATTCCTAAAAATTGATTATCCGAAAAACATTCATATTATTTATTGACAAACGAAAATTGTTTTAATACAATAAAAAAGGTCTGTAAAAATTGCCGAAGGCAATTTTTAGAAGATTAGAGGATTAGAAGATTGGAAGATTAGAAGCAACAAACTCTTCAACCTTTCAACTGTTCAACTTTTCAACTAATATTAAAAATATAGACCGTTAAACTCAACAATCAAATGAGATTTAACGGTTGTTTTATGGAAGGGGAAATATGTCAACTTTAGTTGTGTTGGGAACCCAGTGGGGTGACGAAGGCAAAGGTAAAGTAGTTCATTACCTTGCGGCAGATTCCGACTATATCGTCAGATATCAGGGCGGAAACAATGCAGGACACACGCTTATTTACGAAGATAAGCCGTTCGTTCTGCATTTAATTCCTTCAGGAATTTTATTCCCGAAGAAGATTTGTATGATTACCAACGGTGTGGTAGTTGATCCGAAAGCTTTGAAAGAAGAAATTGATGTGTTGAAAAAGAAAAAAATTCCCGTTGACGGTAGATTTTTCGTAAGCGAAAGAGCACATGTGATACTTCCTTATCATAAACTTATAGACGGTATGCTTGAAAGCGACAGCACAAAAACAAAAATCGGAACGACCAAAAAAGGTATCGGTCCCTGCTATACCGATAAAGTAAGAAGAGTAGGCATAAGAGTTGTAGACTATATTGATAAAGAAGTTTTTGTTGAGCTTTTAGACCAGAACTTAAAAGAAAAAGAAGAAATGCTTAAAAAAGTCTGCGATATTAAAAAGTTAAGAAAAGAAATTTTGAAAGACCACGAAGTTTTGTCAAAATTCTTAAAAAAATATGCTGCAGACACTTCAATAATGTTGGCTGATGCAATCAAAAATAAAAAGAAAATCCTTTTTGAATCCGCACAGGGAACTATGCTTGATTTGGACTACGGAACATATCCTTTCGTCACTTCTTCCAACCCGACATCAGGCGGTGCAAGCACGGGAACAGGTATGGGACCTGCTTGTGTAGACGATGTTTTGGGCGTGGTTAAAGCATATACAACCAGAGTAGGCGAAGGTCCTTTCCCGACGGAACTTTTTGATAAGACAGGCGAATTTTTAAGAGATAAAGGGCAGGAATACGGTGCAACTACAGGCAGACCAAGAAGATGCGGATGGTTTGACGCGGTAGTTTTAAGACACAGCGTCCGAGTAAACGGAATAAAAAGACTTATCCTTACAAAGCTTGACTGTTTGGAAGGGTTGGACAAAATAAAAGTATGTGTTGCTTATAAATATAAAGGCAAAATTTTAAAAGAGTTCCCCGCATCAAGAATTGTTCAAAGAGACTGCAAACCGGTATATGAAGAAATGCCCGGTCTTGACGGTAAAGTAGCAGGTGTAAAAAGTTACGACAAACTTCCTAAAAACGCTAAGAAGTATATCAAGAGACTGGAAGAGCTTGTCGGTGCAAAAATAGATTTGGTATCTTTGGGAAGAAAAAGAGAAGAAACTATAAAAACAGGGAAGAATGTAAAATGGTTCTAAAAAAATGTATTTTATTATTACAAGACGGTAAAGTATTTAACGGTTTTTCCTGCGGTGCAGAAGGCGAAGCTGCAGGGGAACTTGTTTTTAATACGGCGGTATTCGGCTATCAGGAAATTGTTACCGATCCCGCAACGGCAAAACAGTTGATTTGTTTTGCTCATCCGCACGTTGGCGATTGCGGATTTAACAACGAAGATTTTCAGTCCGGTGCTGTTAAAGCTGCCGGACTTTTTTTTAAGGAATACAGCAACAGATATTCCAACTGGCGTGCAGACTTTTCAATGAAAGACCAGCTTAACGAAGATAACATCGTTGCTATGGAAGGATTTGATACGAGAGCTTTGATAAAACATATCAGAGAAACAGGCGTTCAGAAAGCCATAGTATCAACGAAAGATTTTGATACCGAAAGCTTAAAAGCTAAACTTGCAAAAATTGAAGATTACGATAAGCAGGATATCGTTAAAACTGTTACTTGCGACAAAAAATATTATGTTAATGAAAACGGTCAGAAACAAAAAATAGCCGTAATTGATTACGGTTGTCCGAACAGTTTTATAGAAACTTTAAAATCGCAAAACTATAAAATAGTTGTGTTCCCTGCAACGGCAAAAGCCAACGAAGTTTTAGCTGAAAGTCCGGCAGGACTTTTCTTATCAAGCGGTCCGGGATATGCGGCAAATTCTCAGTATGCCGTTGATACGGTCCGAGAAATAATTAAAAAATGTCCCGATATGCCGATATTTGCAATAGGGTTCGGTTCGCAGGTTTTGGCTCTTGCAAACGGTGCAAAAGTTATAAAACACAAAATCGGTCATCACGGAGCCAATTATCCCGTTAGAGATATTCAAACTAGTAAAATTGCAATAACATCTCAAAATAACGGATATTATGCAGATAAAAGTTCTATAGAACAGAACGGCAATCTGCAGGTAACGCATATAAACTTATATGATAGTACGGTCGCAGGTTTTGCCAATAAAAAGGGTAACGCTTTTGCAGTAGAGTTTTATCCTTCTTTAGATTCCGACGAAACCGGATATTTATTCAAAAATTTCTTTGATATGGTGGAAAAAAATGCCTAAAAGAACAGATCTTAAAAAAATTCTTATAATAGGTTCCGGACCTATCGTTATCGGTCAGGCTTGTGAGTTTGACTATTCCGGAGTGCAGGCAATAAAAGCACTTAAAAAAGAAGGATACAAAGTAGTTTTGGTAAATTCCAACCCGGCAACCATTATGACAGACCCGGAATTTGCCGACGCGACATACATTGAACCTTTAGTTCCGGAAATCGTAGAGAAAATTATAGAAAAAGAAAAACCGGACGCAATTCTTCCGACGCTGGGCGGACAGACTGCATTGAACTTGGCTGTTGCTTTGGCGGAAAAAGGTATCCTTGCAAAGCACAATGTAGAGCTTATCGGTGCGGACTTTGATACCATTTCCAAAGCAGAAGACAGAAAACTGTTTAAGAAAATGGTAGAAAGTATCGGGCTTGATTTGCCCAAAAGCGGTTACGCTTACAATATGCAGGAAGCAAGAGATATTGCAAACTCTATAGGTTTTCCTGTTATAGTTCGTCCGTCGTTTACGCTCGGCGGTGTAGGTTCGGGAACTGCGTGGACTAAAGAAGAATTTGAAGAAATTGTTCAGGCAGGTCTTCAGGCCAGCCCCATAAGCGAAGTGTTGATAGAAGAGTCCGTTCTTGGCTGGAAAGAGCTGGAAATGGAAGTTATGAGAGACAGAAAAGATAACTGCATTGCAATTTGTTCCATAGAAAATGTTGATCCTATGGGCGTGCATACGGGAGATTCCATTACCGTTGCTCCTGCAATGACAATTACCGCAAAAGAATATGCAAAAATCAGACAGGATTCTTTCAGAATATTAAGAGTTATCGGTATGCGTCACGGCGGTGCAAATATTCAGTTTGCACAGAACCCCAAAGACGGAAGACTTGTTGTTATAGAAATGAACCCGCGTGTCAGCCGTTCGTCGGCACTTGCTTCAAAAGCGACAGGTTTTCCGATAGCAAAAATTTCAAGTTTGTTGGCGGTAGGTTATACGCTGGACGAATTAACAAACGATATTACGGCACCTAATCCGGCAAGTTTTGAGCCGACAGTTGACTATCACGTTATAAAAATTCCGAGATTTGCTTTTGAAAAGTTCGGTGATACCAACCCTACATTGGGAACGGCAATGAAATCCGTCGGAGAAACGATGGCTTTGGGAAGAACTTTTAAAGAAGCATTACAGAAAGCTATCAGAGGGTTGGAAGTTAAAAGAAGCGGTTACGGTTTGGAAAATGTCGGTATAGATAAAGAATTAAATAAACTTTTGGAAACGGGAACGGAAGAAGCTAAGAAAAAAGCTCTTGAAATTGTTACCGCTAAACTTGCTACCCCTAACTGTGACAGAATTTATGTTATCAGATACGCATTAAAGCTTGGAATGTCCGTAGACGATATTTTCAATATCTGTAAAATTGACCAGTGGTTTGTTAACCAGATAAAAGAAATAGTTGATATGGAAACGGAAATTCCTAACATTTTTAAATTAACAGGCGAAGACCAAAAACTTCTTTTAAGAAGAATAAAACAGTTCGGTTTCTCCGATAAACAGATAGCAATAGCTACCGGTAAAAAAGAAGAAGAAATCAGAGCTTTAAGAAAGGAATTAAATATTATTCCCGTCTATAAACTGGTAGATACCTGCGGCGGCGAATTTAAAGCCAATACAGCATATTATTATTCCACTTACGAGGAAGAAGATGATGTGGTAGTTTCAGATAAGAAGAAAAAAGTTATGATTTTAGGTGCAGGACCGAACAGAATCGGACAGGGAATAGAATTTGACTACTGTTGCGTTCATGCGGTGCTTTCTTTAAAACAGGAAGGATATGAAACGATAATGGTTAACTGCAACCCGGAAACGGTTTCAACGGATTATGATACTGCCGACAAACTTTATTTTGAACCGTTGACTGTAGAAGATGTTTTAAATATTGCAGATAAAGAAAAGCCCGAGGGCGTAGTTGTTCAGTTCGGCGGACAGACTCCTTTAAATTTGGCTGCAGCTTTAAATAAAGCAGGTCTTAAAATTTTGGGAACGTCCGTTGAGTCAATAGATATGGCTGAAGACAGAAAAATTTTCAGTAAAGTATTGAAAAAGTTGAACATTCCTCAGGCGGATTCCGGCACTGCAATAAACTTTGAAGAAGCAAAAGAAATAGCTAAAAAAATCGGTTATCCGGTAATGGTTCGTCCATCTTACGTGTTGGGCGGCAGAGCAATGGAAATAGTTTACGACGAAGAACATCTTGAAACTTATATTTCCAAAGCTACCGACGTTACCGAGGGCAAACCTATTTTAATTGATAAGTATCTTGATAACGCAATAGAAATAGACGTTGATGCACTTTCCGACGGTAAAGATGTTTATATCGCAGGTATTATGGAACATATAGAGCAGGCAGGTATTCACTCGGGCGACTCCGCATGTGTTCTTCCTACACATACTTTATCAAAAGATGTTATCACAAAAATTAAAGAGCATACCATTAACTTGGCAAGAGAAATAAATGTTAAAGGTTTAATGAATATTCAGTATGCCGTTAAGAACGGTATTCCTTACCTGTTGGAAGCAAACCCCAGAGCTTCAAGAACGGTTCCTTTCGTTTCCAAAGCTGTAAGCTATCCTTTGGCAAAACTTGCATCAAAAGTTATGATAGGCAAAGCAGTTAAAGATTTAATTCCGGCAGAATATTTGAACGGTCAGTTGAAACATATTGATTACACTTGCGTAAAAGAAGTAGTTCTTCCTTGGATAAGGTTTGCAAATGTTGATACAGTTTTAGGCCCTGAAATGAAGAGTACCGGCGAAGTTATGGGTATAGATAAAGATTTCGGTAAAGCTTTTGCAAAAGCGGAACTTGCTTCCGGAACAATTCTTCCCGACTCAGGAACCGTATTTATCAGTTTGGGACAGCGTGACAAATCCAAAGGTCTTGAAATAGCAAAAGATTTTATAGATTTAGGTTTCAGCGTTATAGCGACAAAGCATACTGCGGAATTTTTCAGAGAAAACGGTCTTGATGTAAAAGAAGTTCACAAAATACAGGAAGGCAGACCTAACGTTGTTGATATAATTTCCAACAAGGAAGTTGCTTTGATTGTTAACACTCCTTCCGGACAGAAGAGCCATCACGACGGTTACAGTATCAGAAGGACGGCTTTGATGTATAGCGTTCCTTTGCTTACTACGCTTGCGGCAGCAAGGGCAAGTATTGAGGCGATAAGAGCGAAAAGAAACTCCGATTGGGAAGTATGTTGTATTCAAACTCACTATAAATTGGATAAGTAATAAAAAAATTAAAAAATAAAAATACAATGTTTTCGGAAGATAATATTAATTGCGGTTTTGAGAAATTTTGTAAAAAACTTGGCTTTTTGAATGGGAAGGTTCAGCTAAATGGACAGACGAAGAAGAGCGTTCTTCAGTTTTTTATAAAGTATATGTTACTGCAAAATTAAAAGTTAAAGATAAAAATGACTGCAAAAATAAAATTGAACTTTTGCTTATACGGCATCCCGGTATATCCTAAGAAAATATATTTGAAAATATTGCCGGCTACATTTCTGCTCAGCTTGATGAAAGTCTTTATTATTATATTGACGAGCATTATTTATATAAGCCGGCAATAGAATTTTATCAAAATGATTGTTGGAATGCTTTAAAAGATTGTTGCGATAACACCGTAATGAAAATTATAAGAGCTGAATATGATCGCGAAGATTCGGAATAATCCGGGGCGGTAAATTCGTAGGACAATGTGTTCCTTTTTATTTCTGTTATCGTTCTGTAATGCTTTATATGATTTTTAAAAAGAACAGCATGGATTTATCTTATAATGATGGACAAGATTCTATAATTCATTTAGAATTTAATTTAAATGATGTTATAAAATGGGCAAAACAAAATAATAAAAGGTGGGTAATAACAGACATTAATGCAGGATGTTCTTATTTTAATGATTCTAATAAAATTGAATTTTTAAATACTCTTAATTGGTCTGCAATAAATTCAAAATTCTGGCAAAAATGTAAAGAAGAGAAGCAAGCCGAATTTTTAATAGAGGAACAGATACCTTTTAAACTTATAAAAAGAATTGGTGTATTTAATAAAGAGAATTATAACAAAGTAAAAGAAAAAATAAATAAAAATATTAAAATAGAAATTTGTAAAGATTGGTATTATTGAGGGAAAATTATGTTTGAATTTAAACGAGGGAATCTTTTGATTGAACAAGCTGATGCGATTGTAAATACGGTTAATTGTGTAGGTGTTATGGGAAAAGGAATTGCACTGCAATTTAAAAAAGCTTATCCTGATAATTTTAAGCAATATGAAAATGCCTGTAAAAAAGGATTGGTTGTTCCCGGAAAAATGTTTATAGTAGATTTAAATTCAATTACTCAACCGCACTATATAATAAATTTCCCTACAAAAATTCATTGGAAAAACAAAAGCCGTTTGGATGATATAGAAAACGGTCTGATTTCTCTTAAAAAAGATATAAAAAATTTAAATATAAAAAGTATTGCAATTCCTCCTTTAGGCTGTGGTTTAGGCGGACTAAAATGGAATGATGTCAAGTTTAAAATAGAAAAAATTTTGAATGATTTAACCGATACTAAAATTATTGTTTTTGAACCGGTTGATAAAATTTTTGAAAATAAAATCAACACAAATTTTATTCCGGATTTAACACCTGCAAGAGCGGCTTTGATAGGTTTGATGAATCAATATTTAAATATACTGTTGGATCCGTTTTTAACTTTATTGGAAATTCATAAGTTAATGTATTTTATGCAGGAAGCAGGTGAAAAATTAAGGCTTAATTTTTCAAAAGCACCTTATGGTCCTTATGCAGAAAATTTAAGACATGTTTTAAACAAACTGGAAGGACATTACATAAAAGGTTACTTCGGAGAAGATAAACCTTATACGGAAATTTCTCTTATAAATAATGCAAATTTTCAAGCAGAAAAAATTTTACAAAAAAATCCTGAAACTTTAAATAATTTCAACAAAGTTTCCAAATTAATTGAAGGTTTTGAAACTTCTTTCGGTTTGGAATTACTGGCAACTGTTCATTGGGTAGTAAAAAATGAAAATGCAAAAAACTTACAAGATGTTCAAGAAAAAGTTTATAGTTGGAATGAAAAAAAGAAAAAATTTTCTATCCATCATATCGCCGTGGCATACAAAACTTTAAAAACGAATAACTGGATTTGATTGCAGCTTTTATTTAAAGTTTGTTTCTTAACTTTGCATAAATTTGTATCAAAAAATCGGGCAAGGATTTTTAATTCCTCACCCGATTTTGTTACTGCTTAGATTATTAAGATATTTTCTCTTTTGTTATTTTCGCGTAACCATTGAGCCGAAATTTTTTTGTCTCTTTCGTTCGCTTTCTTTTCACTTAGAAACTCAACAACAGGTTCCAAGCGTCTCTCAAGTTCTGTATCGGTGTCTTGTTCTCGTCCCAGCTGAAGTTTCCTTTTGCAAACATTTCTAAGTTCGCTGCGGTGTTGTTTCCTACCCAGCCTGCTTCTTCAACTATCTTATTG
>CAJOOL010000145.1 GCA_905236115.1 uncultured Endomicrobiia bacterium | reverse complement strand
CGGTGCAGGTGCAAATATAGGTTATAATGCTTATACGGAAGAACCGGCAAAGAATGACTATATGAACGCAGGTGTAAATTTGAATTTGGTAAATGAATTTTTTAAATTTGACGAAAATTTTGTTTATACGGCAGATCCTGCCAGTTCCGAATTGACGGACAGAGCAAAAAGAATAAATAACAATGTTTCTTTGGGCTTTAAGACATCGTCCAAAAAGAAAATTTCTTTAGGTCTTAATGTAGGTGATATTTATGACAAATATGTTGAAGACAGTGATAATGCTTTGAACAGAAACCGCATTAATGCAGGTGCAAATGTTTATTATAATTTCTCGCCTAAAACATCCGTTTATGCAGGATATAAAATCGGTTTTATCAATTATGAAAATAATATGGCTTTGATAAACAAAAAGAATGATTCCGTAAACCACAGTGCCGTTGCAGGTATTGAGGGTGATATAACGGCTAAAATTAACGGAAAAGCACAGATTTCTTATGATTACAGAAAATATGATAAAGAAGTTGGCGGTTTAAAAGATAATGCAAGTTTGGTAGGTTATTTGCTTTCTTTAGGTTATGATATAAATAAGAGAAGTTCCATATCTTTAACCGGTGAAAGAAAAATGGAAGAGTCCACTTTCGGAAGAAACAGATATTATGTTTCTACGCAGATTGGTGCCGAATATAAGCAAAAGATTCTTGCTAAATGGACAGTTTCTTTATTCGCATCTTATGAAAATATGGATTATCCCGAAACCGTTAACAATGTAGACAGAGTTGATAATTTGGTAAATGTTAAACCGTCCGTAGAATATAAATTTAAAGATTATTTATTCGGAAGTGTCTGGTATCAGTTTAAAAATAAAACATCCAACTATGACGGAAATGATTACGTTTCCAATAAAGTCGGTGCTCAGGTAAAATTTGTTTTCTAATCTGAAATAAAAATAAAAAACAGAGATATTTATTAAAATTTTTAATAATGTCTCTGTTTTTTAAATTTTTTTGTAGAGAGTTTCTATAAGTTCTTTCAGTTTTTCTGCGGATTTTTCAAAAGATTTTCCCTCAAGTCCTATAGGGTCGGGAACATCTTTTGAGGAATTGTAAATATATTCGTTAAGCATATATATTTTGTCGGAATATTCCGCGTATTTATCTGTCAGTTCGTCATACTGATACTGTGTCATAACGAATATGAGGTCTGCATTTTCCAAATCTTGTCTGCAGTATTGCACAGGTATGTGCTGCGGCGGATAAATATTGTTTTTTTGCAGAAAATTCTTTATTTTTGGCGGAGTTTTAAGTTCGCTTTCCACGTAAGTTCCACGGGAAAAAACTTCAACATCCGTCCTGTTGTCTTTTTTTAACAGAGCTTTTAAAATTTCTTGAGACATAAAACTTCGGCATACGTTTGCCTGACAAATAAAACATATTTTCATAACGACATCATTATACAAAAAGCGGAGATTTTTGTATAGATGTATTGAAAAGGTAATTAAAAATAACTTTATTATTTTTTTAGGAGTTGAAATGAAACAGTATATAATGTTAGTTTTTTTATCGGTTTTTTTATTTTCATGTGCGTCTTCCGGAGTAAAGAACGATGCCGGTATTTCTTCGGTAACTGTAGAAAAAAATACGGAAAATATAAATAAAAGCGTTCTTCAAAAACAGATAGCTAACGGTATAGAAGATATTAAAAAAAATGATAATTATATTTTGCAGCCGGGAGATTTGGTTGATATAAAAGTTTTTATGGAATCCGATATGGACAGAGTGTTAAGGATATCTTCCAACGGAACGGTAACTTATCCTCTTATAGGTAATGTGGAGATTTCCGGTGTATCTCTTTGCGAAGCCGAACAAAAAATTGCGGATAAATTAAAATATTATATCAAAAATCCGCAAGTGTCAATGTTGATAAAAGAGTATTCCAATAAAACTATTTATGTTTTGGGACAGGTAAAAAAGCCTTCCGCAATAATTATGCCTCCGGAAAAATCTTTAACGGTGCTTGAAGCTATCAGTTCCGTAGGAGGGTTTACCGATATTGCAAATACTTCAAAAGTAAAAATTTTGAGAATGGAAAACGGCAAACAAAAGAGTATGGATGTGGACATTACATCCATAACAAAACAGGGAAACAAATCTTTGGATGTAACGCTTCAGCCGGGTGATGTTTTGTTTGTGCCTCAGAGTATTTTTTAACGTGCACAGCATACAATCCAAACAATATTGTCTTTAGTCTCGGTTATATTGAGTGAAATAAAATTGTTAATTAAACTAACGGATTTTAAATAAAAAATTAAATAAATATTTGTAAGGGATTAAATATGAACAGTGAATTTTCTAACACAAATCAGGAACAGGAAATAGATTTTAGTTTTTATTTCTCGGTAATTCTTAAAAGAATATGGATTTTGGCAGGTTTTATTTTGGCCGGATTTTTTGCGGCTTTAGCCGTAAATATTTTTATGCAGCCTGTCTATAAAGCGTCAGTTTCAATGATGATAGACAGAGAAGAAGCCGGAAAAATAGAGACATCTTCTTTCGGTTCTTGGGCAAGCGACGAAGACTACTACAGAACTCAATATAAACTTCTTGAATCGCGTTCGCTTTTGGAAAAAGTCTGTAATATTATGAATTTATCGCGGTATCCCGAATTTTCTTCCGGAACTGCATGGCTGAAATTGAAAGATCATATAAAGATTGTTCCGGTAACAAGAAGCCGTTTGGTTAATTTGGAAGTGGAAGTTTACGATCCGAAATTGGCTGCCGATATAGCCAATACTTGGGCTAAGACTTTTGTTGAAGATAATCTTACAAACCGTATTTCCATAGCCAAAGATGTTATTGCCGCTTTGGAAGCTACCGAACGCAGTGAAAAACAGCAGGAACTTTTAAATTCCATGCCGCAGGTAGTTAACAGCGATTTTATAAAAAATTTAAAGAAACAGGAAATAGATTTGTATGCTCAGTATATGAATCTTTCTTCCAAATACACCATCAATCATCCTTCCGTAATTTCAGTTCAAAATCAGCTGAAGGCTTTGAAAGAAAAAATTGATATTGAAACGAGAAGATTGGTTCAAAGTATAAAGATAGAACTTTCCGGGCAGTTTTCCGGCAATAATATCAGAATTATTGACAATGCTATTGTGCCGAAATTTCCGTTTAAGCCGAGAAAGCTTATAAATATGCTTATAGGTTTGGTTGCGGGAATGATTTTAGGTATACTTGTTATATTTGTATTGGAGTTTTTAGATAAAAGTATAAAATCTTCCGAAGATTTGCAGGAAAAATTAAAGATACCTTTCCTGGGGTTTGTTCCTGTAAATAAAATGAAAGATTTGAAATCCGAATATGAAATAATGATAAAAGAGGGGAATTTTCTTCTTGCCGAGCAAATAAGAAATATCAGAACAATGCTGGGTTTTGCATTATCGGACGACAGGAATGCACCGATATTGATAGCAAGTTCTTTTCAGAGCGAGGGAAAAACCCATCTTTCGGTAAATCTTGCCGTTGCATTGGCACAAACCGACAAGAAAGTTTTGTTAATAGATGGAGATTTGAGGCGTTCCAGACTGCATAAAATTTTTAAAGTTTCCAATGAAAAAGGTTTGTCCAATATTTGGAAAAATGATGAAAAAATTTCAAAATTCGAATATAATGTTCAAAAGACTAAAGTTTCAAATCTTTCCGTTATGACATCGGGAACTCGTCCGCCTAATCCGTCGGAACTTTTAAATACTCCTCTTTTGGAGCAGTTTATAAAATGGGCTGTAAAGAATTATGATGTAGTTATGGTGGATTGTCCTGCAGTAATGCCTGTAAGTGATACTTTGTTGTGGGGGAAATATATTAATAAAGCTATTTTTGTTGTAAAATATGGTGATACTAATTCCAATATGGCACAGGCGGCATTGAATAAAATGGAAAATGCCGGAATAAAAATTCTTGGCGGAGTGATTTCCCAATATAAGCCCAAAGGAATTGCTTCTTACAGTAAATACGGATATTATAAAAACTACAGTTATTATAAAGAAGACGAAGAAGATAATTAATACAATTTACGGAAAAGGTAATTCGGGTAAAAATATGAAAGTTAAAATTGCAAATAAAATAGAGCTTGCAAATAATCTGCCGGTAAGCGTGATAGCCGGGCCGTGTGTTATTGAGAATAAAAAGGAAACTTTTGATTTGGCGGAACATTTAAAAGAAATTTGTTTAAGAGAAAATATAAATTTTATTTTTAAGGCTTCGTATGATAAAGCAAACAGATCTTCCATAGATTCTTACAGAGGCCCGGGAATAGATAAAGGTCTTGAAATTTTGGCGGAAGTAAAAGAGAGTTTGAAAGTTCCTGTTCTTACCGACGTGCATTGCGTAAGAGATGTTCAAAAAACTGCGAGTGTTGTTGATGTTATTCAGATACCTGCATTTTTATGCAGACAGACGGATCTTGTTGTAGAATGTGCCAAGACAAAAATTCCTGTCAACGTAAAAAAAGGTCAGTTTCTTGCTCCTGAAGATATGGAACAGGTAATAAATAAAATAAAAAAATTTAATAATAATATTTCCCTTACGGAACGAGGTGTAAGTTTCGGTTATAAAAATTTAGTTGTGGATTACAGATCAATTGAGATAATGAAACAGTTTGATTATCCCGTAATTTTTGATGCTACTCACAGTGTGCAGAAACCCGGGGGTTTGGGAAATGCAAGTGGCGGAGACAGACAGTATGTTCTTCCTTTGGCCAGGGCTGCTGCTGCTGTAGGCGTGGCGGCTGTTTTTGCGGAAGTTCATAAAAATCCGGAAAAAGCTCTTTCCGACGGGGCTAACAGTTTGGATTTAAAAATGTTTGAAACTTTGGTAAAACAAATAAAAAATATAGATAAACTTATAAAATCGTTTTAGTTTATGACTGCAAAAAATAATCAAAAAAATAAAAATATTTGGTTCCCGTCAATAAAGTGGCTGTTAAAAACTTTGATAATAATTTATACCGTTATAATTGTTGTTTTTTTCGGTTTGAATTATTTTTTAAAACCGTATATGAGAGATATTCCTAAAGAAGTAACTCCGTGGCTGAACAAATAATAATTTACGAAGTTCCGCATTCTTGCGGATTTTCCGCTTTTGAATTTTCAAAAAAATCACTGTTTCCTAAACTATGTTAAAAGAAAATATTTTTGTTGAACGATTATTCGGTGAATTTGAAAAATTTTCAATATTCGGTGTAAACGGTATAAAAACTTTTCAGAAAAAAATAAAAAATATTTTTGATAAAGAAGAAGCCGAAAAATATTTGGAATGGTTTGAAAGTAATGGCGGAAAATTAAATTTTTTTTATAATCTTTTGGAAGATAAAGAAGAAAAAAATCTTTTTGTAAAAACAATATTAACCAAACTTTCCGGAAAAGAAAATATAACGCAGGAAGAAAAACAGAAGTATCTTGCTTCAAGAGAAATTTTTGACGGTTTGGTTACGGACGGTTTTATAAAGAATTTAAATTCCGTAACAAGAAAACTTAAATTATACAATCTTAAAAATCTTGGTTATGATTTAAAAGTTTACGGGGCAAGAGCATTGCTTGATAAAGCAGTTGTGCATAACCAGTATTCTCATAAAAATTGTCAAACAGAAAACGGTGATTATGTTATAGACGGCGGCGGGTGCTGGGGTGATACAGCTTTGATTTTTGCATTAAAAGCGGGCAGAAAAGGGAAAGTTTTTACTTTTGAATTTTTTGAAGATAATTTGAATATTTTAAAAGAAAATTTTTCTTTAAATAAAGAAGTTTCAGAAAGAATTTTTATTACACGTCAGCCTCTTTATGATTCATCGGATAAAACTTTATTTTTAAAACAGGCTTGTGCTGATATTACCGCTTTAACCGAAGAAAAATTCGGAAAAAATAAAGATGTAAATTTACCGGATGGAGCCGAAAAAATTCTGTTTGATGAGTATAATACGGTATCAATTGACGATTTTGTTAAAAAAAATAAAATAGAAAAAATAGATTTTATAAAGCTGGATATTGAAGGTTGTGAAGTTGCGGCACTTGAAGGAGCAAGGGAAACCATAAAAACATTTAAACCGAAACTTGCAATTGCCGCCTATCACAAATATGATGATTATTATGAAATACCGAAATTTATAAATGGTTTAGATATGGGGTATAAGTTTTATTTTGCTTCTTATACTCCCGGCGGAACGGATACGGTAATTTATGCAAAATAATTTGCTATAATATTGTAACCGCCGGTTATATTTTCCCGTTAATTATAAATTGTAAATTGTAAGTTTATGTTAATTTTTGAAAATATTAAAAACAATAAAGAAATTTTAACTTACTTAAAATATTCCGATAAAATTTTTAAAGCTTTGGGATATAAAGAACACGGTGTTGCCCATGCTATTTATACGGCTCAGACGGCAGGATATATTTTGGAAAAACTCGGATATACCAAAAGAATGCAGGAACTTGCCAAAATAGCCGGATTTCTGCACGATGTCGGTAATCTTGTTTCAAGAAGAGATCATACCCGCAGCAGTGCATTTATTGCAATGGCACTTCTCGGTGAAATTCAGACAAAAGAAGAAAAATATAACGGCGATGTTTTTGAAGTTTTTAACGCCATAGGAAGCCATGAAGATAAAAATGCCACACCGCCAAATGAAATTACCGCAGCCGTTATTTTGGGTGATAAAACGGATGTCCGGCATCAACGGCTCAGAACTCCCGAACAGCGTTATAAAGATATTCATTCCAAAGTCATAGCGGCATGCAGAAATATAAAAATTGAAGTTTCCAAAGAAAAAAAAGAAATTTCTTTACATCTTGATATAAATACTGAAATTTGTTCCATTATGGAATATTTTGAAATTTTTACTCAGAGAACATTGTATTGCAGTAAAGCATGCAAAGTTTTAAAATGCAGTTTCGGATTATATATAAACGGGGATAAATTTTTATAATGCGGCAGGAATGCGGAAGTTTTCAATTAATAAAAAAATCAACACAATGTAATGCAAGACGCGGGAAATTATATACGACAAGAGGCATAATTGACACTCCTGTTTTTATGCCTGTCGGCACGCAGGGTTCGGTAAAAGGTATCTCTACAAGACAGCTGGAAGAATCCGAAGCTCAAATAATTTTGGCAAATTCCTATCACATATATTTGCGTCCGGGTATTGATATAATAAAAAAAGCAGGCGGAATACAGAAGTTTAATTCATGGAACAAACCCATGCTTACAGATTCCGGCGGGTTTCAAATTTTTTCTTTAAACGATTTCAGAAAAATAACTTCCGAAGGTGCAAGTTTTAAGTCTCATATAGACGGTTCCAAACATTTTATCTCACCGGAAATTTCAATGCATATACAAAAAGCCATCGGTGCCGATATTATTATGTGCTTTGACGAATGCACTCCTTATCCTGCCACGCACGGTTATGCACAAAAGTCCATGCTTATGAGCTTGGACTGGGCTGAAAGATGTAAAAAAGAATTTTATAAAGACGATTCATATCAGACACAGGCTCTTTTCGGAATAGTGCAGGGTTCCGTGTATAAAGATTTAAGAAAAGAAAGTGCTTTAAGAATGCAGGATATTGATTTTGTCGGTTATGCCATAGGCGGGGTATCGGTCGGTGAAAGCAAGGAAGAAATGAACGAAGTCGTGGAAAATACCGCTCCTTATCTTCCGCAAGACAAAGCCAGATATTTAATGGGCGTCGGAATGCCCGAGGATATTTGGGATGGAATTGAACGCGGTATAGATATGTTTGATTGCGTCATTCCCACAAGAAACGGAAGAAACGGACAGGCTTTTACGACTTACGGGAAATTAAATATAAAAAACGGTGAGTTTAAAGATAAGTTTGAACCGCTTGACCCGGAATGCGGCTGCGAGGCTTGCAGAATGTATACCAAAGCATATATCAATCATTTATTTCGTGCACAGGAAATGCTGGCACTTAGTCTTTTATCTTTACATAATATTAATTTTATGATAAAATTAACGGATAAGATAAGAAAGGCTGTAGAGACGGATACGTTTTTTGAAGCAAAGAAAGAGTTTTTTGAAAAATATTATTCAAGAAAGAATATGTAATATT
>CAJOOL010000144.1 GCA_905236115.1 uncultured Endomicrobiia bacterium | reverse complement strand
TACGCATTTGCTCGGCCGAGCAGACCGACGGGTAAAAGGAGCAGGGCTAAGAGGATAGAAAATAATGGTCTAAAAAATCCTGTTCTACGTAATATGCTTGATGTTCTTGCCGTATCTATATATTTTTGAACAATACTTGTTGCCCATTGTTGTGCAGTTTTGGAAGTATCAATATTTTTTGATACAAAATCTTCCAACTCTTTATCTACAATCAATAAATTTTTTCCGTCTTTACTTTCTTTCACGGCAAACTTAAGAGCTTCTGCATATTCTTTCAAAACTTGAGGGCTTATATCAGAAGATTGTCTGGTCTGGTCTGGTCTGGTCTGGTCTATGCCTGAAGCGGAACTATCTTCTGCTGCAGCTTCCATGCCACCCGCGGCAGTTTCTGCTGTTGCTGCTGCGGCGGCTTGTGCACTTGCCTCGGCTAACTCAGACATCAAACGATAAATCAAACTTAAATCTTTTCTTGTTTGTGCCAAATCACTTACTACATCTGCGGCTTGTCTTATCGGACTTTCCGGTAGAGCTTCTATAAATTTTTCAAGTTCTTCTCTGTTTGCCAAAAGATCTTTTAAATTTTCGGCATTTTTGGCATTTAATTTTTCTATCAGCTCGGGTGTGATATTTTCTTGTAAATCTTGTCTTACCAAACCTTTCAATAATTCTATTACTGTTGTTCTTATGTCGTTGCCGGCATCGTCGCTGTCCAGTATTTTGGCAAGCTGTAAAATTTTATCATTTATCTGTCCCAATAGTTCCGGATTCTGCTCGGCAGTGATATTTTGTTGTCTTAATCTTTCGTCGTATTGTTCCAAAATACCTTTCAGCTCGGTATCCTGCAATTTTAAACTTTCTATTATTTTTATCTGTTCCTGCGGTGACAACGACGCTATCAAGTTTGCCAATGTTTGGAAGCTGATTTTGCTTTGTTCTTTGGCGATTTTATAATATGTGTCTTCGGCTTCTTTTACACCGCCTGTTACGTTCGGTGTGATTACTATGTAGCTTACGCCTTTATCTTTTAGGATTTCGGTTACCGTCTGTGAATGGAAACCTCCGGTAATGACTATGTCAACCGTTTTTACGTCTTTCATATTTTCAATGATTTTGGTTATTTCGCTCTGAGATTGATAATTAGAAATAACAGGCGAAAGAGGTGTTTCATTTAACATAGATTGCGGATCGGAGTCCGCAATGACAGCACTGCGTGCTGTAGATTGCTTCGTCGCTTTTGCTCCTCGCGATGACGACACAGAAGAGTTAACGGCGAGATCCCCGACAGAGACACTCGGGGATGACAAGGAAACAGAGAGATCCCCGATAGAGACGCTCGGGGATGACAAAGTTGAGGAAGCATTCAGGGATGACAAGGAAGAGGTAGAAAACAGGTTGTCCGTGAAATATAAGTTTCTGTCGCTGTTTATCTCGTAAAATTTATCCACTTCTTCCATATATCCGTCCAGCAAACTTAACACTCTGTTGTCGGCGTATTTATTCCACAGCTTTTTGTATTCCGCGATATTTTCTTTATAATATTTATAATCGCTGCTTGTTATTTTGGTAGTTATATAATCTTTCAAATATCTTTCAAAATTTATTAAAAATACCACTTCCCTTTGGGCTTTCGTTCTTGAAAATCTGGTATTTATTTCCTGCCTTAATTTCTCTTCTTCAGCTATTAATTCTATGGGATTTATTTTTTGGCTGAGTTCTATGTATCTGAAATATTTATCCAAATTTGAAAAGTTTACGCTTAAGTCCAGGTTGTATGCTCTGCATATCTGAATAATATAAGAATACAGGCTGTCGGTTCTTGTAAAATTATCAGTATGTTCAAGCAGCATTTTGTATGCGTTATACGGCAACTGTCCCTTTAAAAGAAGAACCAGCTCCTGGAGCTCTTTCGTTATTTTTGCATAATCCAAATTTTTTTGAAGCTCCAAAAGCATTATGTAAGTAAAAGTATTTTCGTATTTTGTTATGTCTATGCCGAGTTTATCGGTATGTTTTAAAAGAAGTGTGTAATATTTTTTGGAAGATATTTTTTCGCTCTTAAAATCCTGAGATAATGTTTCAAGTTTTTTCTGTCTTTTATCGTAGTATTTTTCTTTCAGATTTTTTGTGGAATCCTCTATTCCTTTCAGTATCAGAGCAATTTTATCCTGCTCTTCCAGCAATTGTCCGAACCTTTTCAAATTATCCAAATACGGTTCTTTCTTTTCCAGCCCCTCTATTATTTCGGTTTTATCGCTCTTGGCACTGTAATATTCTGCTCCGGTAAGCCTTCCCGTATCAAGCATCATTTCAAGAACTTTATTTTTATTGCGTCTGTTTATTTTATCGCTTATCCATTTCGTGCTGACCTGTCCGTAGGCTCCTTCCAAAAATACTTTATTTATCCCGTATTTTTTATCAAACAATTCTATTATGTTGCTGATATTTTTCTGGACTTTCGGGTGGCAGTGCAAATCCTGTATGTTGATTAAAACCCTGTCGGTGGCTCCGTAATGGGAACCTGTTATCTGACCATAGCTGTAAGGCAGCACAAAGTTGGAGAAAATTTGTTTATACTGTTGTGCTGCCTGCATACCAACCGCTCCATTTGCACGTAAAGGAGAAACGACAAATGTTGCGATAAAACAAACCGTTACAGCTGATGAAATAATTTTTTTAATTTTATTCTTCACACTTAAAGTATAACTTATGAATTTGAAAATTTCAACAATTTTTTGTAAAAAATTTGTGAAATATTTTCAAAATTGATTTTTTGAGAGTATTTTTGGAAAAGATTTTATGAAAACGGTGTTATACAATACGGTCTATGACAACGAAAAGAATTTAGGCTATAATAAAAGAGAAGCAAAAATCAAGGAAATGCTGATTAATTATGAATGAGAAAGATTGAGAGCAGATTTTGCCTATAAAGAGGCGGAACTTTGCAGGGATAATGGGCAATTTATCGCGAGAAGTTCCAACGAATTTAGAGGCAAAATATGCCTCAATGTTTCCGTTCAGAATTAATCAG
>CAJOOL010000143.1 GCA_905236115.1 uncultured Endomicrobiia bacterium | reverse complement strand
TTTAAACAATCTATTGCCATTTTAAACACTGTTAAAATTTCTTCTTCCAAAAGTTCCGGTTGAACGATAACATGACCATCATCTTGTGTAAAGCCCCTTACTCTCATAAGCCCGTGTAATACACCTGACTTTTCAAATCTGTAAACGGTTCCGAGTTCTCCGTATCTTATAGGAAGTTCTCTGTAAGAATGAAGTTTTGTTTTATAAATCATTAAATGCATAGGGCAATTCATAGGTTTTACTCTGTAAGGTTTGCCTTCAATTTCCATCGGAGCATACATATTTTCCGAATATGTTTGTAAGTGACCGCTTATTGCATAAAGTTCTTCACTTGCAATGTGCGGTGTACATAAAAGTTCATATCCGTTATCCAAATGAAATTTTTTCCATTCACTTTCAATAATATGTCTTATCATTGCACCCTTAGGATGCCATAAAACAAGTCCGCCGCCAACTGCATCGTTTATAGAGAACAAATCAAGTTCTTTACCCAATTTTCTGTGATCTCTTTTTGCAGCTTCTTCCAATTTATTTAAATATTCGTCCAAATCTTTTTTAGAATAAAATGCCGTTCCGTAAATTCTCTGAAGCTGTTCTCTGTTGCTGTCGCCTCTCCAGTAAGCACCCGCTACTGACAAAAGTTTAAAATATTTTATTTCGCCCGTGGATTTTATGTGAGGACCTCTGCAAAGATCGGTAAATTCACCCGATTGATAAAATGTTACGGTATCGCCGTCTATAGCTTCCGCCAGCTCTTTTTTATATTTTTCGCCTTTTTCTTCAAAGAGTTTTATTGCATCTGCTTTATTAACGGTTGTGCAAACAAAAGGGTCATCTTTTTTTGCAAGCTCGTGCATTTTCTCTTCTATTTTTGCTAAATCATCAACGGTAAAAGGTTCTTTTCTGTCAAAATCATAATAAAAACCTTCTTCTATTGAAGGACCTATAGCAACCTTAGTTCCGGGAAATAATTCCAGAACGGCAGCCGCCATAAGATGTGATGTTGAATGTCTTAATGTTTGTAAATCTTTTTCCATATTTTTCTCCTGTAAAAAAACCGAGGAAACCGAAATGCCAAAAATTTTTTTGTTCTAGATCTTTGCCAGTTAATAAATAATCTGCATTTCCTTTATAGTATTTTCGGCCTGTATCGTATTTTTATAAAATCATATTATAACAAATTAGAAACTAAAAGAGAACTCTTTCCAACAAGACTGCCGTTTCAATATGATACGTTTGAGGGAACATATCTACAGGACAAACTTTTTGAACTTTATATTTTTTATCCTGCATAATAATTTTTAAGTCTCTTGCAAGCGTTGACGGATTACAGGAAACATAAACTATTTTTTTAGGATTTAAAAACAAAATATGTTCTATGACCGGCTGCATTAATCCCGCACGCGGTGGATCTATAATAATAATGTCAAACTTTTTATTATTTTGTTTTACCCACTTTTCAGCAGGCTGTGCAAAAAATTCAATATTATCAACATTATTTATTTTGGCATTATGCTTGGCACTTTCAATTGATTCTTCTGACTGCTCCACTCCGATAACGGACTTGACATGCGGCGACAAACATATTCCTATTGCTCCCGTTCCACAGTACATATCAAGCAGAACATCCTGTTTGTCCGGTTGCAACAAATCTATCACCGTGTTATATAAAACTTCGGCTGCTTTTGTATTGGTTTGAAAAAATGAAAACGGTGCAACCGAAAAATTAAAACTTCTGTCCGCAACGGTTAAAGTTTCAGAAATATTTTTATTGCCGAAAAGAAGAGTTGTTTTTTCTGCATTGACGGCATCGGAAAATTTTGAGTTTTCTGTCCAATAAATACTTGAACAAAAAGATGATAACTTTTCTACCAAAGAATCAAAAAAATTTTTATTTATATTTTCCTGCTTATTAGTAACAATATTTATCAGCAAACCGCCCGTATTAACGCCTTTTCTTAAAACCAAATGTCTGAAAAACCCCTCGTGAGCTTTATTGTTATATGCTTTTAATCCGGTTTTAACCGCAAAATCTTTCACCGTTTCACAAGCTTTCATGATATCTTCATCAGCAATAAAACACGGAGGAATTTCGGAATATTTATAGAAACTTCCCTTGCAATGAAGACCGAGAGACAACACATCAGCTGAAGAATAAAAGCTGAACTCCATTTTATTTCTGTAGTTCCATATAACAGGACTCTGTTTTGTCTTAGGTATTTCAATATCAACAAAATTCAACAGCTCTTTTACACAGTCGGTTTTAAACTTTATTTGATTTTCATAATCCGTATGCTGAAAGGAACATCCACCGCATTTTCCGAATGCCGAACATTTCGGCTGTATTCTTAAAGGTGAACTTATCAAAATTTTTTCAAGTTTGGCTTGTCTGAAAGTTTTTTTATCTTTTGTAACAAAAACTTCGGCCTGTTCACCCGGAAGTAAACCCTCAGTAAAAAGAGTTATACCGTCTTCACATCTGCACAAGACATTGCCGGGAAAAACTATTTTTTCCGCTCTAACTTTAATAATTTTGTGTTTTAATGATGCCATAAAAATCCCCGATATATTTATATCAAAATAAAGAAACGCCGATTTTCCGGATAAATGTTTAAAAGTTCAGGACCGAATCAATCAGCGTTTCTTTTATATTATTTAGTTTTTAAAACTTATATTTAAAATTTATTAATCCTGTATGGTCCTGATAATTTTTAATAAATTTGCCCTCATAACCTAAAGATACTTCAAACTTTTCGGTAATATCGGCAGAAACTCCCGCA
>CAJOOL010000142.1 GCA_905236115.1 uncultured Endomicrobiia bacterium | reverse complement strand
TCTAATTAAAATTTGCTCCGGAAGAAAATCTCTGCAAAAATAAGCTGATGAAAAATTTATTTTATTTTTATCCTGTCCTTTCTTATTCCTCGCATTAAACGGGCTCAGGTCTTGTTCATCACAAGCCCTTCCGCCCTCTGCTGCGGTGCGTTCTCGTGCTGCAAGAAGTTCCTCAATCGTAAAGCCGTATTTTGTCATATATTCCTTGACTGTGTTTGAATTATGCAAAAATGTTGCAGGCAGTCTGTTATGTTTATTTAGAAATTTGATTGCGGAAGCTGCATCACATATTTCAGATTTTTCTTTTTCAAATTGCTCTTTTTCTTTTTGCCTTTGCATGCGTTCATTTTCGGCAGCTTTTTGTTTTTCAGCTTCTTTAGCTTTTTTCTCTGCTTCAATGGCTTCATAATCTGGTGCAAGGAAATAATCATCTGATGCAAACGCATCCCAATTATCAAGAATATTTTTAAGACTTGGTTTTTTGTGTTCGCCCTTTATATCCCATCCTCGCCTTGCATTGCTGAAAACTTTCTGCCAGATTTCAAGAGTTAATTTATTTTCTTTTGTTATTTTGAAAATTTTCTCTCTTGCAACATTCCCTACAATCTGAGTTTTTTTAAATTCGGTGTTAAAAATTTGAATAATGGAATTTACAAGCTCCATATCAATTTCTTCCGGTTCGGGATTTCCTTCTTTTTTCTTCCATCTTTTTGCAGCTTTTGCTCTTGCTTTTTCGCTTTTCTCTTCCTGCTCTTTCAGGTTTCTTAAAACTCTGTCTGATACATAACAATCATTTTGTATTCTGAACAGGTCAAAATCTTCAAGGATTGATTTTAAAAAATCAACATCACATCTGTAATCATCCGCAAATACATCAAGTTTGTTTATCGGGTAATCGTCAATGTGCATATCTTCAATAATCCACCAGAAAACACAAACAGCAGCTTTTGCTTTATCCTCGTTAATTTTACGAAAATGAACAAGCATACTTTTTATTTTCGGGTCTTGCCTTGCATATCTGTCATGTTGAAAATATGTTTCTTTGTAATTCTTTTTACTCATTCGCTTATCTCGATTTATACGGCTGCAAATTTTCTGATTTCTTTAATTCTTTTTGAATAGCATTCATTTACTTTGTCTGCCTTGACAATATCAAGCACAGCTCTTTGCGCATTTGCCTTTGCTTCAAGACATATCGCTCTGCCTGTTTCGTATAAGAATGGCGGCAGGTCAACAATTTGATACTCTGCAATCTTCATCAAATAGACATCAAGAAAATATCTGTATGCTTCTTGATAAAGAAATTCAATTTTTTTTCTTTTAATGTCATCTTGTTTTTTCTTGACTTCTTCAAAAACTTGATGAAAAAAGTTGTAGAGTGGAAAGAATAAAACTTTTGCCATGATTAAATCTCCTCTTTGGTTACTAAGCACCTTTTTTTGACTTGTTTTCTTTTTCAAGCCAATTAGTTAAAATTTTGTATATCAGCTCATTTCTTGATTTATGCCCTTTCTTAATTGCAATATTTTTAATTGCATCAAGTTTGGATTGTTCAAGGCTGATAGATGTTGAAACAGGTCTTTCTTTGCTATAATTCATCTGCTTTTTCCTCGCTTTCTGTTTGTTTTTTATTCCTGAATTTTAGGCATAGCAATTCAACACAAGATAAACGACAATTTTTGCCGTCTTTGCGTTTTTGTGGTATTAGTTTAATAGTTAAATAGTTAAACTAACAAAAATCATAGTAATACTATTTTATTATTTTGTCAATATTTTTAGCAATAAAGTTGATGAAATTTATTACTAAAGTGTAAAATCCTATGTTTTGATAGTTAATAAAACTTAATATAAGGAATTAAAATATGGAAACTCAAGGGCAAAGAATTAAAAAAATAAGACAGGCATTAAACCTATCACAAGAGGATTTTGGCAAAATTATAGACACTATGAAGCAAAATGTTTCTCGTCTTGAAAATGACAAAATGGTATTAAATAATGATAAATTAATTAAATTGGCTGTTGAATATAAAGTAAGTCCTAATTATATATTACTCGGTATTGGTGAAATGTTTTTATACAAAAATGCGGCATCAGAATATGAGAATATCAAAAAGGATATTCTCTCAGAAGTTAAGATTATGCTTGTAAATCATAATCTTATTGATGATGATTGATGAATTTTAACAGGTCATTGAAAATAATTTGTGCATCCTCTTTGCCAAAAACCTTACAAAGTGCAAAGTAGATTTTACAAATAGTGTCTAAGTTCATAATATGCTCCTTTCTTTATATAGAAAGTTGCTTGAAACAAAGGAATAGCAAATGCAAGATTTATTGGCAACATTTTTAGCGATTATAATTATTGGTATCTTTTTAAGAATAGTATTTGCTTTGTATGAAATGATAAAAACAAAAATAAATAATTGGAAATATTTGCTTATTTTTTGTGTGATTTCGTATATTATTGCTTTTGGTGCTATCGTATTGCTTCCTGAAAATAATATTTTCTCAAATATTATTACGGCTTTATTTTTCATCTTAGCTACAGTTCTATGTTTTATGACATTATTTTCATACGGTGATAATAAAAATAAAAAGAAATAATTGGACTTGAAAAATTTAAAAAATGATTAATAATAAGAATATGAGAAAGTTTTTTGTATTGAGTTTAATATTGTTATTCGGCAGCACATGTGTTCATGCTGCATATTTTAATGATGATATTCCTGCAAATGCAGGTGCTTACGGTTCTCATAGCTCAGGCTCAACATACAATTATAATTCAGGTGCAATAATCGGAAATACTTATTATGCTCCATCTGGTGTAAGTTATCAAAGGCAGGGCAATCAAATTTACGGCTCAGATGGTTCAAGTTATACGCAATTTGATGGAATGATGCAAAATAACGCAACAGGGCAAAGCTATCAAATAAACAATAATTTAATTCAACCGCTTAATTAAGCGGTTTTTTAATAGCTTATACAGTTGAAAGTTAGCAGTAATGCTGCTTATTTTATCTTGCAATACTGTTGCATTTTATTAGTAATGCAGTAGCATTGCAACAGCATAAAAAAATAAATACATCAGCAAAACACATGCACTACTACTGTATTACATCCGCATTGCTATTAAATTAAATAAAATTAAATTAAATAAAAAAAAATAAGTAAAAATACATAAGTATTTTTATTAAGCAAAAAAATAAAAAAAATTTTCTTTTTCAAATAGGGTCAAAATTCAATAATATCAACAAAAAATATTAAGAATAAATTAGTAATGAAAAATCAAAATGTCAAGCAAAAAAGGGGAATTGTAACAAAATTTTAAGCATACCAAAACACATGAAAATAGGAGTTTTTGCGCCGACAAAATTTTTTTAATGTTAGTTAAACAAGATTTTATAAAAAAATTCTGATAATAATTAAAAATGTAAATTGCTTAGACAGGTTTTGATAACGATTTTTTAAATCGGCAGGGGGCTGTTAAGTCAAAATTCATTGATAAGCGTTAATTTACAGGAATAGCTGTGTAAAACAGCAGGAGTTTACAAAATTGTTTAATCATTGCGGACAAAAAATAAAACCGTCTGAGGTTTGGTATTTGGCAGATACAAAAGAATGCAGCAACAGAATTTTGTATATTGCTTTTTGTCCTCGCTGTCTGAAAGATTTAACTTGTTTAAGTGAAACAAGCAAAACTGAAAATAAAATTTTTAACAAGATAAAAACAGGTGTAAAGGCTCAAAAAGAAATTGCTCTTTGCAGATTGGATAAACTATATACAGCAGCAGACTTGAAAATAAAAAAAGGTAAACCTTATGGCTGGATATATGGGGAAAATATTGAAGTACATAATTGTAAAGGGGAAATTATTGAAATAAGACAAAAAGCCTGTGATTATTACGGACAAAAGGAAGTAATAAAAAGAATTTCAGTTGCAGAAAGCAAATGATTAAACAATGAGGGGGTTATGCTCCCTCACTCCTCTTTAAAAGGTGTAAAATAATGGAAGAATTACCAAAATTAACAGACAAAGAGAATAAATGTATGATGAGATACCTCGTTAATGGACATGTCCAAAATGAGGCATATCGTTATGGCTATGATTGTTCAAATATGTCTGATAAATCAGTTGATGTTGAGGCTTCCAGATTTTTTAAAAACCCT
>CAJOOL010000141.1 GCA_905236115.1 uncultured Endomicrobiia bacterium | reverse complement strand
TTATCGGTAGAATGTTTTACTTTAAGTTTATTCTTTATTCCGTCAAGCCCTGCAGCCAAACATGCGGAAAGTAAGAAATACGGATTTGCTGCCGGATCCGGACATCTCAACTCTATTCTTGTAGAAGCTCCTCTTGCAGCAGGTATTCTTATCAACGGACTTCTGTTACTTGCAGACCATGCAATATATACGGGAGCTTCATATCCGGGAACCAATCTCTTATAAGAATTTACAAGCGGGTTGGATATTGCTGCCATAGACTTAATATTTTTCATTATACCTGCAATGTAGCTGTAAGCAGTTTTTGAAAGACCTATTTTGTCCTTCGGATCATAGAAAGCATTCTTTCCGTCTTTAAATAAAGACTGGTTTGTGTGCATTCCGGAACCGTTTATACCGAAAATAGGTTTCGGCATAAATGTTGCATGTAAACCGTGTTTCTGTGCAATCGTTTTTGCAACAAGTTTAAATGTGTTGATGTTATCTGCAGTCTTTAATGCTTCTGCATATTTAAAATCTATTTCGTGCTGTCCTCTTGCAACTTCGTGGTGAGAAGCTTCAATTTCAAAGCCCATCTGTTCAAGGGTAAGGCACATATCTCTTCGGACGCTTTCGCCCAAATCTATAGGTGCAAGGTCAAAGTATCCTGCATCGTCGTGGGTTATTGTTGTAGGTTTGCCTTTCTCATCGGTATGGAACAAGAAAAATTCAAGTTCAGGACCGACATTAAAAGTATAACCTAATTCTGCTGCTGCTTTTAAGTTTCTCTTTAAAATATTTCTCGGGCAACCTTCAAAAGGTTTTCCGTCGGGAGTATAAATATCGCAGATTAATCTTGCAACTTTACCGTTCTGCGGTCTCCAAGGAAAAATTACAAATGTGTCCGGATCGGGATACAGATACATATCGCTTTCTTCAATTCTTGTAAAACCTTCAATTGAAGAACCGTCAAGCATACATTTGTTGTCCAAAGCCTTTTCAATTTGGCTTGCGGTGATTGCAACATTTTTTAGCTGACCGAAAATATCGGTAAACTGCAACCTGATAAATTCAACATTTTGTTCTTTTACCAACTTAATAATGTCCTGCTTTGTGTAACCCATTTTACTACCTCCGATTATCTTTATTTATTTTTTAGTTATAAAAAGAGGCTTAAAGAATTAGTCTTTAAGCCTCTTTGCTTATCTTTTTTAAGTTATTTATAACGACCGCATATTTTGGACTACGCCATTGCATAAAGTATAAACTATGAATTGTCGTCTCATTTGTCATTCCCGAGTGTCTTTGTCGGGAATCTCGTCTTTGTTTTCCGACTAAAAAAGGTGCTTAAAGAACTAAATCTTTAAGCACCTTTGCTAAATTCAATATTCAATTAATGGGAAGATTTTATATAAAAATTTTTTATTTGTCAAGAAAAATTTTAATAATAAATTTTTAGATTTATTTTTTACTTCAAAAGTTTTTTATGATTTTTATATCAGTATAATTTTTTTAATTTTTATTTTCCAACAAAACATCTTCTAATTTGTTATATTTCCCATAATATAAACAATCAAATAAATTTGTTTCTATATTTTCTTTAAATAAAGAAAATAAATTACATTTTTTATTTTTACATGTTAAAATGATTGTTTTTGCTTTTTCATCAAAACTATCTTCTATCATTCTTAAAGATATATTAGTGCAATCTGGACATTTTATTGTTTTTCTGGATGTGCTTTTTGTATTAAAATAAAAATCTTTAATTATGTCCATAGTATCTTCATAACTTACCTTGTTTTCTATATTTTTAATATCTTTAAGATCTTTTTTTGATATTTTTCCGCAAAAAATAGGATATTGTTCTATAATGCTTCCGGTATTCATTTTCTTTGCAAGCTCCACATTTATTTTTGCATACATAAACAAACATAATCTACATTTAATACATTTTGATATCAATATTTGTTTAACAAAATAATTATTATTTTCCTGATAAAGATCTAATTGTAGTATAAAAGGATTATCTATTTTTGAGTTACAAGAACTGCAATAAAGTATCTCTTCATTATTATAACCATAAGTTTCATCTTTTTTTATATAAAATTTTAAAAATTCTTCTCCTTTTACAAAATTTAAAATTTCTATAGCTTCTTCATATTTTAAACCTCTGTCTTCAATAATTGGTAATATATCATTTATACTTAAAGCATATAAATTTGAAACTGTAAAAAAAATAAGATTTATAAATATCAATAGTCTTTTCATTTTTTCTCCTTTTTTTATTTTGTTTTTATAAAATCGAAATTCTATAAATACAGAGTTTTCTCTAAATTTTTATTGTATTTTATTTGCCAATGTAAATTGAAAATCTCCCTCAGAAACAAAGGCTTCGTTTATTTCGTTCATAATACTTTCTAATACAGATTTTAAATTCATAAACAATCTCCTTTTAACTTTTATTCAAATAACAAATTATTTGTTATTAATTCTATTTTTATATAATTATAAAGTTTGGTATTGTAATTTCTCTGCACCTATAATACTTTTTATCCAACCTATATTATTTATACTTTCTGTTAAATCTTTTGTTTTTGGATAGGTATAAATTTCACCATATACTGCAACATTATTTTTTATATTTACCATTACAAAACTTTCACAATAACTATTTTTATTTTCATGAAAACTATTTGAAGGATAATTTTTTGGAAAAATTATAAAATTATTATCTATAGAAACATTTTTTACATAATAAAGTTGCACTACATTTTTGAGAATGCTATCTTTTCTTGCAACGACCAATATTTTACTTGATTCAAAATAAACACCCTTTACGATTTCTGTACCCTCTATTGTTTTAAATTCAAATTGTAAATATTGTGCCGTAGAAATATCTATATTCCAACAGGGTTCTGAGTTTTTATCACTTAGTTCTTTCATTCTTAATATAGCACTATTAATATCAGCCTTAGATATGTCTAATAACTTCATAGATTCAATCTGTTCACAACTAACAAAAACACATAACATTAAAAGCAACACAAAAAATTTGCTAAAAAAGTAAAATTTTTTTCTCATAGAAATATCTCCTTTTAAAAATTTTATTAAAGAAAATTTGTTTTGGATTTTTTTGAAAGGAAAGATTTTTGGTAGGCAAAATAAAACGGCTGATTTATCCCGTGGCTAATAGAATGCACAAAATAAACAGCCGTGGTCTTTGTGTCCATAGGACAAAAAAGACTCTCGGAATAAAAACTGAGTTAATTAGGCTCAATTTGTATTCCTAAAAAAGACTGTTTTTGGCTCTATTAGCCTTTTGCTTAAGCAAAAGCATATCCTTTCGGATTCCAAAAACAATTTATATTAAGTTGTTAAAATTTCTTACTAAACTTTAAGTATTTTTCAATACTCTCTAATTATACCTTAAAATTTGTTAAAAGACAATGAAAATTTTAGAGTATAAAATATTGTAGAAAAATTTTTAAATTAAATGGATTTATTTTCTTTAAGGATTTTTTTTACTTCAGATATGAAAGATTGTGCTTTATAAATATCTTGCTGAAGTTCTTTTTTGTTAATGATATAAGAGATTGTATAATCTGATTTTTGTCTATTTTCAAATGCTATTCTGTAAACGGCAGCTATTTCTCTGTTTACTTTATTTGTTTTTATATAATTAAAATTAAACCAGCCTAACAATTGAGCATGTTTTGCCGTTGCATAATTTTCTGATTTTGCCAATGCACTAACAGCATAAAATATTGCATAATACAATCTGTTTTGTGCAGTTTCATAAGATTTTATATCTATATTTTTCTGTGCATCTTTTAATGCTGTTGCACTTTTTTTAAGCCAGTTCTTTATTAATATTTTCTTTTCAATTTGTTCTTCCATAGTAAATACCTTTTTTTACTTCATTGAAATAAAAAATATCTTTTTCGATATTTTTTAAAACAAATGGATGAAAATCTATAACAACATTATCTTCTATCTCTAAGTTCCAAGCATTCATTATAGACTGAGAATATTCTTTGTTTTTTTTCTTGAATATAGCAACAATATCAATGTCACTGTCTTTCCTTGCAGTGCCTTTAATTCTTGAACCGTATAAATATAACCCAACGAAACTTTTATATTTTTCCAGTTCTTTTTTTAATTTTAATGCTATTATTTTTGCTACTTTCATATTATTACCTCAATGAATATTATAACATTAATCAGAGATAAAAGCAATAAAAAAATAATTTTATTTAAACGGGGATTTTTCGGTGATTGTTCCGTCGGGAAGTTGATAAACAATTTTTCCGTTTATGCAATAAACATTAGGAATACCTTTTTTGGTATTTTCTTCTTGAGCTTTTTTGACCGCTCGGGAGCCTATTCTGGTAAGTTTAATACTTAAGTCTGTCATAATGTTTCTCTAAATAAAGTATATAAATTTTCGTTTAATATTTCAACTTTTGCATCTGAACCTTTCTGTGCAACAAAAATATAACTTTCATTACCATTGTAATACAATAACCATTTATCCGACAGCTCTTTATACTTGTTCCAAAAATTAAATTTACTTCTTTTGTATCTTCTTATTACATCTTCGTCGGGAACGGGATGTCCGCCGTTGCGAACTCTGGATTTTATTCTTTCAATACACATTTGTGCATTATCAACAAAAGTGTAAATTAAAACAATTTCATATCCGCAATCTCTTGCTTCTTTCAGTATATTGATGTAATTATTTCCGGATAAAGTTGTTTCTACTGCTAAGGACAGACCGTTTTCAAAACAATTGGATATTCTTTTAAAAACTTCTTTGCCTGCAGTGATTTTAACTTTGGAAAGGTCAGCAGGTGAAAGTTTTTTTGCGATATCATCGGCATTGATATATTCTAATTTTTCTTCTTTTAACAATTCATTGGCAATGGTACTTTTACCGCTGCCATTTGCCCCTGCTATAACAAAAAATATTTTTTTATTCATAAATAGATTTTATTAAAAAAGACGGCTTTTTACAAGAAAAAATGTATTAAAAAAATTTTGCGTATTTCCGCACTTTTTTCAATGAACCACAAAATAAAATAAAGAAAATTGGTGATTACACAAAGATATAAAAATATTAACAATTATTTTTTTACACGACTTTTTGTACCGAAACCGCTTTCTTAAATTATTTTTTCTGAAATTATCTTTTTTTATCTTTTTTGTCTTTCTTCTTGCCGAAGATTTTGGAAAATACGGACTTGATGCCGCCGGAAACAACGTTTTTAGTCAGCGTGTCGCCGACAAGCGAAGTGACGCTTCCCAAAACGCTCATTGAGCCCTCAGGATTATCCGTCGTTCCCTTAATTTTTATTTTCAGCGGCATAATACCGCTTTTTTCTTCGTGTCTGCCGGGAGCGGCATTTACCGACATATTGACTAAATCTTTTCTGAAATCTATGCTGCCGGTTCCTCTGAAAGACATAAGATTGGAAACAAAAGAACAGTTTTTCAAAACGCCTTTTCCCTGTTCAAAATCCATTGAAGTAATAAAAGAAATATAATCAATTTTCCCGTCAAGTTTCTGTTTCCTGTCGTGTGCGTCGTCATCGGAAATTTCCGTATTGTTGTTATCTTTTTTTGAAGAAAATACCGCACTGCCTAAAGAATTCAACACGTCCAAAACATTCAAAGCATTTATAACATTGCTGACGATTTTTAAAGAAAGAAACACTCCTTTTGCAACAGCGTTGGCTTCGGTAAGTTTATAAATATCTTTTATCGTTCCGTCGGCAGTGGTTAAAGTGATGTTGCCCTCAATGTCGTCAAGCTCCGGCGTAACGTTGTGCATATCCACCGTAAAATCTATATTTTTCCCCATAAAATACGGAACGTTCATATCTTTTACTTTAAAGTCCGCCTCTACACGCAACGGAGGAAATTTTGAACTGCCGTCAGCGTTTTTGCTATCGGCGACATTTTTATTTCCGGCAGCATTTTTATCTTCAGCTCGTTTATCAATTTTTGCTTCTTTGGAAATCTTCTGTGAATTTTTTTCTTTATCGTTTTGTTCCTGTTTTTTGTTAAGACTGCGTTCATATTCCTTGGTCATTTTTCCGTAAACTCTGTCGGCATAAAAATTAAATTTTATATGTCCGCCGTCACTTTCTATACGATACAGTGCAGAACTTTTAAAAGGATAAGAATTTATTTTTCCCGTAAGCGACGGCAATTCAATATCGCTGAAACTTTTTATTTCCGCAGCCGTATTTATTTCCGATATTGTTCCGAACTGAGGCAAGAACGCCGCAACGTCCGCCAAAGAAACATTTCCTTTAATAATATTTTCGCTGCTTGTGATATTCAGCCAGGCGTCAATTTCCCCCGCAGGAGAATAAACTTTCACCATATCCGTTATCAGTGCGAGCTTATCCAAGACCAGTTTGATTGTCAGATTAATATCGTATTTCAAATCTTTGGCAAAATCTATTTTCCCGTTACTTTCTATGTTGCTGTCAAAAATATTTATGTTAAATTTTTTTATATCGGCAAGATTTTTTTTAAGGTTTAATTTTAATGAAGTATCCGTATTTATTTCCGAAATAAAAAAATCCGGAATTCCCGTACCGGCAGTAGCAGCAGAAGAAGAAGCATCTTTTTGTACAGTTCCCTCAGCCGCACCGAGCACAGCCTTGCCGTTTACGGTATTTCCCGCAACAAAAGGCTTGATTGTCTGCGAAGACAAATCGGAAATTTTCGTTTTCAAATCTATCTGAGGATTTTCAAAATTTGAAATTTTTCCTTTCGTGATAACGGCGGTATCTTTAAACCTGAAGCCTAAAAATTTTATATCAGCATAAGCCTGCGAAAGATTTAAAGATTTAAGATTTGCAACAGCCCTTAAAGATGCGTGCAGATTTTCAATATTCAGCTCGGGCATTTTTACGGACAGATTTATGTAAGAATTGAATTCAAAAGGATTTTGCAGAGTTAAGTTATCCATATCAAAAGATATTTTATCAACGCAAACTCTTATATTGTTCTGTTCGTCGCTGTAGTTTATGCGACATTCGTTGAGCTGAAACTTGTTTACCAGAATATCCAAAACATTGTTTTCTTCTTCGCCGTCTTTCGCCGCACCTGTCGTGCTTGACATCTTTGAATTATCCGCCACCCCTTTCGCCGTATTTGCCGCACCGGCCGCCTTATCCTCAGCCGAGCCTTCCGCAAACACCGGCGACTGCAGAATTTTATCAAAATTGAATTTCCCGTTTTTATCTTTGGCTATATTTATATTCAGTCTGTTTGCCGCAAAATCTTTAACCCTTAAATGTCCTTTAATTAAATGTATCAAAGAAAAGCGGACATACAGAACATCCGCAGAGGCGATAATTTGATTTTGCGAGGATATTTTTACATCCTGTAATTTTATATCAAAAATCCCTGCGGACATTTTGCCAATAACGACATCCGCAGAGATTTGATTTTTTATTATTGAGATAATTTTTTCTTTAATATTTTTATTTTCCGCCAGATACCCCAACGCAAAATGAAGCAATGCGAGAAACATCCAAACGGCTGCAACACAAAGGAAAAATACTTTTAAAAACAGCCTTACATTCAAATTTTTCATTTCTTATTTAATCTTTCCGTCTTGTTTCCGTCAGAAAACAGAAATATCATTTCGGTTCTTCTGTTTTTGGCTTTACCTTCTTCGGTGGCGTTACTGGCGATAGGTCTTGTTTCGCCGTAACCTCTGGTGGTAATTCTCTTGGGGTCAATGCCTTTATTTATAAAGTAATTTGCTATAGCTTTTGCTCTCTTTTCGGAAAGCGTCTGATTGTAAGCTCTTCTTCCGGTGCTGTCGGTATGTCCCTCAATTCTTACTTTTATGGTATCGGGGGTTTTCTTTAAGAAATTTGCTACCACATCCAGACCGTTATAATCTCTGGCGGAAATTCTGGCAGAGTTTGTAGCGAACAAATTCTGTTCGTAAAGGTTTTCAAGATTTACTTTAAATTCCGTCTGTTCGCTGCTCAATGCCTGAGCAATAGCCTGCGTAAGTTTTTCTTTTACGTGGCCGGCATTTCCCTCATTGTTCTTTTCGGAGTTAAGTGCCGAAATAAGTTTGGAAGACATCTTGGAACGGGCTTCAGCATTATCGTCATTATCTCTTACATTATAGAAAACAACAGACTCTTCATATACCTTAAATTTTTGTTCATCATAGCAGATACATCTGGTAGGTTTGGCATAACGTCTTCCGCAAGCCGCAAACGAAAACACCAAAAGTAATATTAAAAATAAGTTCAAACGTTTCATTTATTTTATCTCCTCAAATTAAAATTTAAATTCTATTCCCGCATTCAATGTTACACCGTCTCTTCCGCCGAAAGATTTACTGCCTTTCAAATGCAGTATTGTGTAGCCCCACATCTTTTCAAGGCCAAGACCGATATTGGTATAATTTCCGTAGTTCATATCGGGAAGATTAATATCGTTTACTCTTACATCTCCGCCCGTTCCGGAAGTTATAACATATTTTCCGTCAAAAGACAATATCCAGCAGCGGCCGAGATTTTTAACCAGTCTTAAGCCAGGAGCAACTGCTGCAAGTGTTGCATTGTCGTTAATTATTTTCAGCTCTTTTCCGCCGGAAGTAATGTAATATTCGTCGCTCATTAAATAACTGGCCATTACACCTACATTAGGCTGAAGCGTAACGCTGTGATATTCCGCCTGCCAGTTATAGCCAAGCTCGCCTGCGACGGTTACCATGTGGGAATTGAAATCCGTGGAACCTTCTGAAGTGCTGATTTCATTTTTTACTATACCGTAGTCGGCAAGTGCGGAGAGATAAAATTTGTTCAAATACCATATTCCTCTGATACCTGCATAACCGCCGTTTTGTAAAACTTTGTTATTGTTATCGGTGTCTTTCAGCTCACTGCCCGCATAGGAAGCAAACAAACCGTAAGTAGCAAAAAGTTTATCCGTATAAATTCTGTCTATGTCAAAGCCTATAGTTCCGCCGTAAAACATGGTATCTATTTTGGCATATTCTTCTTTCAAGTCCAGTTTTTCGGAACCGCCGAAACCTCTTACCCACATTGTAACTCCGTCTCTTGCGGTAACATCACCGGAATTAATACCGTGTTTTTGAAACAACGTATAGTTGCCGCTGTTTGTCAGCACGCTTAAGGAAACATTCTGTGCCAAAACTGCAGCACCGGAATTGGCAACTTTAGACTGCATAACTTTGGAGCTGTACATGTCAGGTACTCTTTCAAATGTCAAATAAGAATATGTTCCGTCATCTCCCATAGATACATCATACATATACATACTTCCGCTTATTCTGCCGGGCTCAAATAAAATATTTGTCGGATTTCCAAACTTTGATATATTATTTATTTTGTCAATATTTCCCTGCAAATCTCCGATAATATTGCCTACATTTAATGTGATTTTCCCTCCGAGGGTAAAACTTGTCGCATTGATTGTATCCGCCGTTTTGTTCGTCAAATTCACATCTATATTGGCTTTCATTCCACCGGATCCCACATTTAAATTTGTAAAAGTAAAATCTTCTATTACTCCATTTGCAATATCAAAAGTTCCGCCGTTATCAAAAGTATGATTTGCACCGCTAAAATAATGATCTATAGCACTATGTGCTACTTTTACCGTTGCATATTTTACATTAACGCCCCCGATAAAACCATTTTGTGAACAAGTACCGTTAAAAAAAACAGTTCCGGAATGAGTATTGTCACCTATGTTTATGCTATCAGTAGTAGCAGAACCTTTAATTCCGTCGCATATTTCTATAGTTGTTCCGTCTTTAGGATAAAAATTTATATGTCCGTTATTTTCAATTAGAAAATCAGGTTTATTACCACTGTTTGTCCCGCTGAATTTTATATCCCTTGTAGAAGAGTAGACATTAATTGTTCCACCGTTTGCAACTACCGCAGCTTTATCTACTGTATTATCCTCAACACTAACATCTCTTAAATTCAAAATACTGCCTGTAGCTCCCACTTTAATAACATTTTTAGTATCCTCCGAACCTTCGGTATTTTGTCCATAATTGGTAAGAGTTAAATTATTAATTTCAGAAGTTACTGCAGCATTCATAAAAAAACCACCGTGACTATTCCCATTCAATATATACGAATTACCGTTTATTGTTATTCCCGGGTTCAATATTGTATTATGTGTAGTAGTATTCTGCGTAAGATTATTTGCAATATTAAGCACATCATTACTACCTATAGCAGTACCACC
>CAJOOL010000140.1 GCA_905236115.1 uncultured Endomicrobiia bacterium | reverse complement strand
TACCAGTAACCCGATAATAACTTCAAATAAACTGAATCCCTTATTGTTAGACATTTACCTGTTCTCCATTGTAAAATATAAAAACACTTTAATTTTTAAGAAAATAAATTTTTAGAAAAGCTCAATGTGTTTTTTATTTCGCCGTATTCTGCTGCTGCAAGAGCCTTATCAATTCTTCTTTTTTAGTACTGTATTCCATTGCAACGTGCGGTGAAATTTTTCCGTTGACGACATTATCATAAAGAGACTGATTCATAGTCTGCATTCCGGCTTGTCTGCTGGTCTGTATAACGGAATAAAGCTGTTCTATTTTCATTTCTCTGATTATATTTTTTATACTGTCATTGACAATCATTATTTCGCATGCCAAAGACATTCCCTGTCCGGACGCATGAGGAACAAGCTGCTGAGAAAAAACGGCTTTCAACGTCAACGAAAGCTGAGAACGAATCTGCCCCTGCTGTTCCGCGGGAAATGAATTTACTATTCTGTTTATGGACGAAGAAGCATCCATGGTGTGAAGCGTGGCAAAAACCAAATGTCCGGTTTCTGCAAGAGTTAAAGCGGCTTCCATGGTTTCCAAATCTCTCATTTCTCCGATAAGTATTACATCCGGATCCTGTCTTAAAACATACCTTAATGCGGAAGAAAAAGACTTCGTATCGGAACCGATTTCTCTCTGGTTTACGATACAATTTTTATGTTTATGCAGGTATTCTATAGGATCTTCCAAAGTTATAATGTGCTCTTTTCTTTTTTCATTTATGTAGTTTATCATGGAAGCAAGAGTCGTTGTTTTTCCGGAACCGGTAGAACCCGTAACAAGCACCAAACCTTTCGGCAGGCTTACAATTTCGTAAACAACTCTGGAAAGATTCAGTTCTTCAAAAGTGTATGTTCTTTCCGGGATAAATCTCAGTGCTGCAGAAACCGAACCTCTCTGTCTGAAAACATTAATTCTTACTCTTCCTTTATCTTTAACGGGGATTGATGCATCCAACTCATTTGTCTCTTCAAATTTTTTTATCTGACGTTCATTTAACACGGAATAAACCATTATCCTTGCATCTTCCGGCATAAGCTTTTCCGTTCCCATAGGCCTTAATATACCGCTTGACCTCATCATCGGAGGAAGACCTACCGCAATATGCAAATCCGAAGCATTCCTTTCTGCTGCAGCAACAAGTAAATCCATTAAGTTATACATTTTATTTTCCTTTTATTTTTATTATCTTCTCATATACGGGTGCCGGAACAAAATTTTTAAAATCTCCGCCGAGAGAAGCTATTTCTCTTACGGTACTTGAAGATAAAAAAGTATACTCTTGATCGGGAACCAAAAATATTGTTTCCACATCCCGTTTTAATTTTCTGTTCATAAGAGCCATTTGAAATTCATATTCAAAATCCGACAAAGCTCTCAAACCTCTTACTATACAAAAACTTTCCGTTTTATCAAGATAATCTACCAAAAGTCCGGAAAAAGATGAAACTTTTACGATTTTTATTTCCGAAACGGAACGGCTCATCATATCAACTCTTTCCTCCAGAGAAAACATGTGATGCTTATTACAATTATGGGTAACGGCGACAACTACTTCCGAAAAAATCTTGGCCGCACGCTTTATAATATCTATATGTCCGTTTGTCGGCGGGTCAAAACTGCCCGGATAAACTGCCGATATATTTTTCATACCAATACATTTTATATAATTAAGATAATTTTATCAAGAAAAATTTTATTTAAGAAAAAGGTTCTAATGAATTTAGAAACAAAAAGTCTTGCGGTTATGTTTAAGAATTATTCGGCATTTCCTTTATTTAGCAGAACAGGCTCTTTTTGAATTGCTTTTTTTTTTATAATTTGGTATATTCTTTCCATCAGTAATTTTGGAGGATAAAAATGTCTTATAAATGTTATGTATGCGGAAAAGGTTCTTCTTCGGGAAATACGGTCAGCCATTCCAATAAAGCTACAAAAAGATTATTCAGACCGAATCTTCAGGAATTAAGAATAGTTGTTGACGGCAAAAAGACGAAAGAATACGTCTGCACGTCATGCATTCGTTCCGGAAAAATTCAGAAAGCCATTTAACGGCAAATTATAATTATTAAAAACTCGGAATTTTAATTTTAAGAATTTTAGTTTTAATCTTGATTTTAAATTTCCGGGTTTTTTTGTTGTTTTATTTTTTGTGTTCTCTGAGATATTTTCTTATTCTGCTTCTGGCCTGTGCGGTGATTGCTATCTTCAGCCAGTTCTCCGTAGGGCAGATATTTTTTCTGACCAACGCTTCGCATTTCTGGCCTGTCTTCAGCTTGTAATCCAGCGGAACCATTTTACCGTCCACTTTTACACCCATACATCTGTCGCCTATATCGCTGTGAACTGCATAGGCAAAATCCAACGCCGTTGCTCCCTCAGGAAGTTTTACGGCATCGCCTTTCGGAGTGGAAACATATATCTGGTCAAAATTGCATTCCGTTTTTATGGCCGTCAAAAATTCGTTTGAGTCATTTACATCTTTCTGCGATTCCAAAATATGTTTTATAAATTCAAGATGATGTTCCATATTTACATCGGTCTGTTTCAAATTGGCGGCACCGTTTTTTTCAAAAGCGGCTTTGTAACGCCAGTGTGCGGCAATACCGTATTCCGCACGGCGGTGCATTTCTTCGGTTCTTATCTGTATTTCCACAATAACGTTTCTGTCGGAAACTATGGTAATGTGCAAAGACTGATACATATTGGCTTTCGGCACGGCAATATAATCCGTAAAAGAATTTTCAAGAGTTTTAAATTCCGATTGAATAATGCTTAAAAGCGTATAACAGTGTTCCTGCGTATCGGTAATAATTCTCATACCGAACAAATCCTGTATGGCGGAAAAAGGTTTTTCCTGACGCTGCATTTTTTTGTATATTCCGTAGAGATTTTTAGGGCGTGCCAAAATTCTGTAAGGAAAATTCAAACCGGCGATTTTTTCTTTTATCTGCTGTTGGACAAGTTCCAGATTTTGAACATTGCTTTCCGAACGTGCCTGCCATTTTGCTCTTATTTCTTTATATTTTGCCGGCTGTAAAACTTCAAAAATCAAATCTTCCAATTCGCTCTTCCATTTATATATTCCCAGACGATGTGCAAACGGCGTATACAAAGTTAAAGTTTCAGTGGAAATTTCTTTCTGCTTGTCGGGCGACAAAAATTTTATCGTCCTCATATTGTGCAGACGGTCGGCAAGTTTTATTATTATTACTCTGGTATCTTTCACTATGGCAAGCAGCATTTTACGCCAGTTCTCGGCCTGTGCGGTGATGTTGTCGCTGAACTTATAAGAATTGATTTTTGTTACGCCCTCAACAAGCGTTGTTATTTCTTCGCCGAACTCTTCTTTCAATTCTTCCCTTACAACCAGCGTATCTTCCAAAACATCGTGCAGAAGTGCGGCACAGATTGTCGCCTCGTCAAGTTTTAATTCCGTAAGAATTTTGGCCGTATTATAACAATGAATTATGTAAGGTTCCCCGCTTGCTCTGGTTTGACAATAATGTGCATTTAAAGCAAAATTATACGCTTTTTCTATCAAAGAGAAATTTGCGTTCGGCAAATATTCTTTTATTAAATTTATAAGTTCCTGTAAATCCTGTTGATGTGACATTTTTAAAACTAAGCCTTTTTAAAATTCAACTTTTACGGAAAAATAATACTGCGTAATTTTTTCTTCATACATTTTATAATTTTCGCACGCCGCAGACAAGCAGACCGAAGAAATATTTGCCTGCACGCCGTAAGAAGTTTTTAATTTTTCTTTATTAAAAGCCGAAGGAGCCTGAGCACCCAAAAACAAAGTAAAAACCGGTGTCAAAGGTTTTTCAAGTCCTGCACTTATAAACTCATAGTCAATGCCGCTGCCGGATCTGTAAAATTTTCTGTTGTAATCAAAAAGAATTTTGTATGCTTTTGTAATGTAACCAAAACCCGTTCTTATACCGAAAGGAAGCTGGTCGTGATTGTATTCGTTCCACCACATAAAACCGATAATATTTTCAAGATTTAATCCGAAAAAAATATTTTCTTTCAACGGCGACATAAAACCTATATCCATGGAAAAACCGTTACCCGAAGACGCTCTTGCAAAAGGCATGCCTGCCGTAACGGAACTTTCCGTTATTGTTCCGTAAAGATAAGATAAATTCATACCGATGCTTGTGCCGCTTTCGGTTTTATTGGCCATGGAAAAAGTTACGGCTTTAATACTTTCAGTTTTTTTATAAAAATCATCACCGTTTCTATCGCTCATTTCATAAGAAGAAAGTGTCCGCCAAGATATTGCTCCCTGTTTCTGTGAAACGGTAAAAGACGTAAAGCCCGGTTTATTCGGACTGAAAAAATAATAGTCATTATCCGACAGAGCGGTATTTCTTAAGACAAAAAAAGAAGCCTCGGCACGAACATTTTCGCTGTCGTTAAATCCCAGTGCCGCAGAATTATAATAAACGCCGTCAAGGCTTCCGGGATCGGCCGCACCCGTATGCCCCATTGCCAAAGCTCTTGTGCCTAAACCGAACCCATCATAAGAATTAGGTCTGGTAGGAGCCTGCCGGGCAAAAACCTGAGAAGAAAATAAAACAATTACGGAAAATATCAATAAATTTTTTAAAATTTGTTTCATATATAAAATCCTTTTTTTAATTTACAATTTATAATTTATAATTTATAATTTACAATTAATTGCTGCTCACAATCTTCAACTTCTCAACCTTTCAACCGTTAAACCGTTCAACTTCTATTGCATTCTGCACAGTTTTGCATAAATACCGTTTTTATTCAGCAGTTCTTCATGTCTGCCGGTTTCTGCAATACTTCCTTTATCTATAACAATTATTTTATCCGCATTTCTGACAGTTGCAAGCCTGTGTGCAATTAAAACAACCGTTCTGTTTTTCATTAAGTTTTCAACTGCCTCCTGCACAAGTTTTTCCGACTCGCTGTCAAGTGCCGATGTAGCCTCATCCAAAATCAATATCGGAGGATTTTTCAGCATGGCACGTGCAATTGCAATTCTCTGCTTTTCACCTCCGGAAAGTTTCATTCCTCTTTCCCCGATTACCGTATTGTATCCGCCGGGCATTTTGGAAATAAAATTATGTGCATTTGCTGCTTTTGCGGCGGCCTCAATTTCTTCATCGGTTGCATCAAGTTTACCGTAAGAAATATTGTATTTTATCGTATCATTAAATAAAAATACGTCCTGCGAAACGACACCCGTTTGGTTCCTTAAAGATTCAATTTTAATATCTTTAATATTTGTTCCGTCCACAAAAATTCCGCCGGCATTTACGTCATAAAATCTTAATATCAAATTGGCAATCGTACTTTTGCCCGAACCGGAAGCACCTACGAAAGCAACCGTCTGCCCTTTCTTAATATCAAAATTTATATTTTTTAAAACCGGCTTATTTTTTTCGTATTCAAAACTTACATTCTTATAAACAATATCTTTTGAAAAATGTTCAAGTATCTTTGCATCCGGCTTGTCGGTAATATCAATTTTTTCGTCAAAAATTTCAAAAACTCTTTCAGTTCCCGAAGCGGCTTTCTGTATGGTGGAATTCAACTGGGCAAAATTTTTAATGGGCTGATACATCTGTGTAATCGCCAAAATAAATGCCGTAAAATCACC
>CAJOOL010000139.1 GCA_905236115.1 uncultured Endomicrobiia bacterium | reverse complement strand
TGCCGTTTTTTCGCTATAAATGAACAATTATTTAATCAACATACTCGTAAACGACTTAACCACAAACACCAAAGATACTGCAAAAAATATCACCGCACAAATTACGCTTGCCGTTGCAGGAACCACCAAAGCCAGCTCCAAAGCCAAAAGACCGAACAACGTCGTAAACTTAATTATAGGGTTTAATGCTACCGATGAAGTATCTTTGAAAGGGTCGCCTACCGTATCGCCGACAACTGTTGCCTTGTGAAGCTCTGAACCTTTTTCTCTCATATCCACTTCAACAATCTTTTTGGCATTATCCCATGCACCGCCTGCATTGGCCATAAATATCGCCTGAAACAAACCGAATAACGCTATTGAAATCAAATATCCGATAAAGAAATACGGCTCAATAAACGCAAATGCAATCGTTGAGAAAAATATTACCAAAAATAAATTGAGCATTCCTTTCTGTGCATACTGCGTGCAGATTTCCACAACTTTTTTGCTCTGCTCGGTAGAGGCTTTAGTTACGCCGTCAAGTTTAATATTTCCTTTAATAAATTCTACGGCTTTATAAGCACCGCTGGTAACGGCATGCGTGGAAGCACCCGTAAACCAGTAAATTACCGCACCGCCTGCAATCAATCCCAACAGGAAAGGAGCATGAAGCAATGATAAAGAAGAAGCTACAGCCGATTGTCCGTGCGAAGACATCAATGTAAATATGATAGAGAAAATCATCGTCGTTGCACCTACTACGGCCGTTCCGATAAGAACGGGTTTTGCCGTCGCTTTAAATGTGTTGCCCGCACCGTCGTTTTCTTCCAAAGTAATTTTGGATTTATCAAAGTTCGGCTCAAAACCGAAATCTTTTTTAATTTCTTCCTTGATATTCGGAATACATTCTATTAAAGAAAGTTCATATACGGACTGTGCATTGTCGGTAACAGGTCCGTAAGAATCTACTGCGATTGTTACAGGCCCCATACCCAAGAAACCGAAAGCTACCAACCCGAAAGCAAATACTGCAGGATAGCTCATAATATTAAAGCCCGTTAAAGAGCTGATACCGTAAGCTATAGACATAAGAAGAATTATAACCATACCCATCCAATAACCGCTGAAATTTCCCGATGTCAAACCTGCCAAAATATTCAGAGAAGCTCCGCCGTTTTTGGAAGAGTTTACAACGTTTTTAACAAAGGAGCTGGTCGTGGAAGTAAATATTTTTACCACTTCCGGAATTACCGCTCCTGCTATTGTTCCGCAGGTAATAATAACGGAAAGTTTCCACCACAAACCGTTTGCCAAATCACCTATTATAAGAGCGGAAACTATGAAAGTAAAAGCTATAGATACAGCGGAAGTTATCCAAACCAAAGATGTCAAAGGAGCCTCAAAATTCATTTTCTCGGCTTCGCCGTATTTCGCCTTTGTCAATGCACCGTTTATCCAATAAGAAACGGCACTTGCAAGAAGCATTATCAGCCTCATAACGAAAATCCAGACAAGAAGTTTTACTTGGTTTACCGGGTCTTTAACAGCAAGGATAACAAACGTTACCAATGCCACGCCCGTAACGCCGTAAGTTTCAAAACCGTCTGCCGTAGGGCCTACGGAGTCGCCTGCATTGTCGCCGGTGCAGTCTGCAATAACGCCGGGATTTCTGGCATCGTCCTCTTTAATATTAAAAACTATTTTCATTAAGTCCGAACCGATATCGGCAATCTTGGTGAAAATTCCGCCGGCAATTCTCAAAACCGAAGCTCCCAAAGATTCACCTATTGCAAAACCGATAAAGCACGGCCCGGCCAAATTCCCCGGAATAAATACCAAAATTACAAGCATAACAAAAAGTTCTATGCTTATCAACAACATACCTATGGACATACCGGATTTTAAAGGAATTTCAAATGTCGGGAAAGGCTTTCCTTTCAAGCTGGCAAATGCCGCTCTGGAGTTGGCAAAAGTGTTAATTCTCATACCGAACCACGCAACAGCATAGCTGCCCAAAATACCGATAATGCTGCACAGAATAATAACGGCAATTTTGGAAAAAGTAAAACCCGTTTTTGCAAAATAAACCGATATTATTACTGCAAGAAGAGCTTCCAATATAATAATGAATTTTCCCTGTGTTATAAGATACGTTTTGCAGGTTTCGTAAATAAGTTCGGAAACTTCCAGCATAGACTTATGCACGGGAAGATTTTTAATGGATTTAAACTGCATAAAACCGAACACCAGACCGAACACGCAGACCAAAAGACCGACCGTCAAAAGTGCCGAACCGCTGATAAAGCCCAAAAATTTTACCGAAGACAAATCCGGCAAAACGAGGTTTGCTTCGCTTGCGAAACTTTCAGACACTGCCAAAGCCACTACAGATACTGCCAACAACATACTTTTCAACTTGGAAAACATATTGTTTCTTCTCCTTTAGGAATTTTTGTTATTCGGGATAATTATGAGTTCCCTTCGTCGGGAAACTTTTCTTCCCTAAATAACGTCTAAATTATATGATTTATACAGTTTTGTTGTCAATTTTTTTCTAAATTTTATAAAATATAGGATAAAGGAAAAGTTCCAACGAATTTAGAGGCAAAATATGCCTCAAGGTTTCCGTTCAGAATTAATCAGTGTTTCCTAAGAGATTTCAACAAATGCACAGACGGAATATGCCTTGAGATTTTCCGATACTTTTCGGCAAAATCAAAGACGAAAGATTTTTATTATTTTTAGGAGAGAAAAAAAATGAAGAAAATTTTTTATGTTTTTATTGCACTGACTTTATGTGTATTATCATGTTATGCGGACAAAAAAGAAGATAAAAAAAACAAGGAGAGCAAAACCGTGATTGACAATATTTTAAGCAGAGTAAGCGTAAGGCAGTTTACCGTCCAAAAGGTGGAGCAGGAAAAAATCAATATTATTCTGAAAGCGGCAATGGCTGCACCCAGCGGAATGAATTTACAGCCGTGGGAAATTTTGGTAGTAAACGACAAAAACAAGCTGGAGGCCGTAGCACAGGCAGCACCGAATGCAAAATACTGCACGGACAGCTCGCTGACGATAATCGTCTGCGGAGACACAAAGACAAGCGAAAAACTGTGGATACAGGACTGCTGTGCGGTAACGGAAAACATTCTGCTTGCGGCACATTCACAGGGGCTGGGAGCAGTATGGTGTATGTGTTATCCCGCACAGGATAAAGTAGCGGATGTACAGAAAATATTTAATCTGCCTAAACATGTTATTCCGCTGAGTATCATTCCTATAGGGTATCCCGACAGAGAATTGGAACCGAAGAAGAAATTCAACTCCGATAAAATTCATATCAACGGCTGGAACAATTAAGCCCAAACTTTCGGTAAAATAAGTAATATTGGTATAAAAACAAAAAATTGAATTAAGGAGACGGCAATTTATAATTTAGGGTCACGGATGAATATATTCCCGCTGCGGCAGGTTATTTTTCCGTCTTGTTTATCCATTGCAAATTTCTGCATTTCGGAAATGCAGAACACGTCAAAAACGGTCCTCTTTTGCCCATTCTTTTCAACATTATGCTGCCGCATTTTTCACATTTGATATCCGTTTTTTCAGGTTCCGGTTTGATAACTTTGTTGCCGTTTTTATCCAAAGCAAAAGTGGTTTTGCATTCCGGATAATGTTCGCAGGCAAGATATGCTTTTCCTTTAAAACCTATTTTTTTCAGCAGAACGCCGCCACACTTGGGGCATTTTTCTTCGGTTTTTTCAGGTTCGTTGGAAATTTTGTTTCCGTCTTTATCTATTGAAAAAGCCGTCTTGCATTCCGGGTATCCAGTGCAGGCAAGAAAAGGTCCTCTTCGGCTGTCTCTGATAACCATAGGCTTGCCGCATTTCGGACATATTTCGCCGGTGGCTTTCGGCTGAACTTTCATTCTGTCGGCACCCTCGGCCTGAGAAATATTCCCGGAAAACGGCTCATAAAATTTCTTTATTACGTCCTGCCATTTGATTTTATTCTCGGCAATGTCGTCAAACTGTTCTTCAATATCTGCCGTAAATTTATAATTGATAACATCTTTGAAATTGGCTTTTAAAAATTTGTTTACCGTCATACCGAGTTCGGTAGGATAAAATTTTTTGTTATCCAGACGAACATACAGCCTGTCCTGAATAGTCTTTATGGTAGGGGCATAAGTGGAAGGTCTGCCAATACCGTATTCTTCCAAAGTTTTAATTAAACTTGCTTCATTGTATCTGGCGGGCGGTTCGGTAAAATGCTGTTCCGGCGTAATGCTTAACAAATTCAAAATATCGCCCGAAGCAAGCAGCGGAAGTTTCGGCTCTTTAGAATTTTCTTCGGTTACGGAATAAACTTTCATAAATCCTTCAAACTTCAGCGTGCTGCCCGACGCTCTGAACCCGTAAGCGTTTGCAGCAATATCTATGGTAACGGTATCATAAACTGCATCGGTCATCTGGCTGGCGACAAACCTGTTCCATACCGCCGTATACAGCTTATATTCGTCGGCAGTCAAATACTGTTTCATCATTTCGGGTGTTCTTTTTACGGAAGTGGGTCTGATGGCTTCGTGGGCTTCCTGTGCACCTTTGGATTTGGTTTTGTAAAATCTCGGTTTTTGAGGAAGAAAATTTTTACCGAAGTTCGTATCTATAAAGTTCAATGCTTCTTTCTGTGCGACGGCCGCAACATTTAAAGAGTCCGTTCTCATATAAGTTATCAAACCGACTACTCCCTGTCCGCCGATGTTTATACCCTCGTAAAGTTTCTGTGCAACCATCATTGTTTTGGAAGAAGAAAAACCCAAACGTCTGGAAATATCCTGCTGCATGGTGGATGTGGTATACGGAGGATAAGGACTTCTCTTTCTTTCTTTCTTTTCTACGGAAGAAACTTTATACTGTGCGTTTTCAAGCTCTTTTAAAATATCGTCCGTCTGCTGTTTATTTTTTATGTCAAGTTTTTCGTATTTTTTTCCGTCTTTTGAAACCAGCATTGCCTTAAAAGACAAATCATTTTTGTCTTTCTGAAGTTCCGCCGTAACAGACCAATATTCCACGGGAACAAACGCAGCGATTTCTTCTTCTCTGTCGCAAATCATCATAACGGCAACGGACTGAACACGCCCTGCAGAAAGACCTCTTTTGATTTTTTTCCACAGAACAGGCGAAAGTTTATAACCTACCAGCCTGTCCAAAATTCTTCTTGCCTGCTGGCTGTCAACAAGAGCCATATCTATCTTACGCGGATGTGCAACGGCATCTTTTATGGCGGTTTCGGTAATTTCGTGGAATGTGATTCTGTCGGTATTTGTGTCGTTAAGCTTCAACAGCTGCTGCAGATGCCAGGCGATGGCTTCACCCTCTCGGTCCAAATCGGTTGCCAGATAAACGTGTCCCACTTCGGCAACGGCTTTTTTCAAATCCGCAATAACTTTTTTTGATTTTGTCATTGCTTCATAAGTAGGCTCAAAATTATTTTCTACGTCAACGCCGATTTTTTTTTCGGGCAAATCTCTGATGTGTCCGAAAGAACTTTTTACTATGAAGTTGCTGCCCAAAATTTTAGATATTGTTTTAGATTTTGCAGGAGATTCCACTATTACCAAATTTTTCATTTTCTGACCACCTTAAAACTTAATTAGAAATTAGAAGTTGTCATTCCCGAATGTCTCTGTCGGGAATCTCTCTATAGAAATTTCTAATTGTTGTTGCCGTTAATTATAAATTATAAATTCTAAATTGTAAATTGCCGTTTTTCGCCGTTCATTACGTTATACATTGTACATTATACATTGATATAAGTTTGTCCCGGCATTTCTTTTATAAATCCGTCAAGCTCCAATTCCAAAAGTACCGACGATAAATCCGCAACGGGAATTTCCGCAGCGGCACTTATCTCATCCAAAGAAACACCGTTAAACGAAGACTTTATTATCTTCAAAACTTTCAAACCGTCTTTATTGTCCGAAAGCTTCTTTTCTTTTTTCTTATTACGTTGTTTACGCATATCCGCCATGAAATCAAACATTGAAAAACTCTGCTCGCTAATATCTTCGGGCTTGAGTGCGACAAATGCACCGTTTTTTATTAAGCTGTTCGGCCCTTCGGAATATTTCGCATACAGCGGACCGGGAACGGCAAAAACATCTTTTCCGTATTCTGCCGCAAGGTCTGCAGTTATCAAAGAACCGCTTTTTAATGCGGCCTCGGTAACAAGCGTTGCTTTGGAAAGTGCAGCCACTATTCTGTTACGTCTGGGGAAATTTATTTTATCCGGACGCTGATGTAAAGGAAACTCGCTGATAACGGCTCCTTTTTGATAAATTTCATTTTGAAGTTTTTTATTTTCTTTGGGATAATAATCCAACAGTCCGTTGCCCAAAACCGCTATGGTCTTTCCGCCGTTTTCCAATGTGGAAACGTGCGTTTGTGTATCAATACCGCTTGCCAGCCCGGATATGGTGGTGATATTGTTTTCGGCAAAATATTTACAGAATTTTGAGGTAACAAGTCTTCCGTAATTTGTGGGATGTCTGGAACCTACCACCGAGACGGAATATTTGTCCTGCTTATCGTAGTTTCCTTTCATATAAATAACGGGAGGATAATCAACAATACTTTTCAGAGGTTCGGGATAATCGTCGTCAAGATATGTTATTATTTTAATACCGTTTTCTTCGGCAAGTTTGGCTTCCCTTTCGGCCGCTTTAAAATCGGCTGATTTTTTTATATTTTCGGCAGTTTCATCGGCTATGCCGGCAATATTTTTAATTTCTTTTTTATCGGCAGTAAAAATATTTTCCGCACTGCCGAAATACTCCGTCAAACTTATAATCTTTTTAGGTATAAGTTCAATAATTAAATTAAGTGCGATAATTGCCAATTGCCGTTCGTTCATTTCAACTTTTCAACCGTCTTTCTAATATCCCGCTTTTTTCAAAATATCCATTATTGCATCTTTATTTTTTGTATTGCTTTCAACATAATCCGCCATGGTATAACCCTCGTTATCAACCGCCTTAACGTTGGCTCCCGCTTTAACAAGAATTTCAACAATTTTAGGCGAAACCGCATTTTCGCACGCCAGCATTAACGCCGTGGTTCCGTCATCGGCTTTGGCATTTACCGCGGCACCTGCACGGATAAGCTCGTTGAAAACTTTCTCATACATATCAAATTCCGCAGCATACATCAGTGCAGTTCTGCCGTTCATATCTTTCATATTTACTTTGGCACCGTATACCAGCAAAAGCTGAATTATTTCCATGCTGGAATTTCCCCTGCAGGCCGCCATAAGAGGCGTTACTCCTGCGGCATCAACACCGTTTACCTTATAACCTGCAATTATGGAATCTTTCACTTCGGTAAACGAGCCGAACTCGCAGTATTCATGCAATGAAAGTTTCTGTTCGTCAAATTCCACTTTTTTTGCTGCAACAATGTCAATAACGAAATATACCGACAAACAACATACCGTTAAAATGGTTAAAAAAATGTGTTTTTTCATACTTCTTCTCCTAATTACTTTTAATGCTGCACGGCTTACCAAAACACCGTCAGACATATTAATATATGTATATAACTTTGCTATTGTATCATTTTTAAAATTGTTTTTGCAAACGGCATATTTTGTTTTGTAAATCTTAAGGAAACAGTGATTAATTATGAATGAACAAAGCCCGAAGCAGATTTTGCCTATAAAGAGGCGGTTGAACCGCTTCAAGCGGAACTTCGCAGGGATACCGGGCAATTTATCGCGA
>CAJOOL010000138.1 GCA_905236115.1 uncultured Endomicrobiia bacterium | reverse complement strand
TCTTTCAAGAAGCCTTGAATGAAGATAAAAAATATCGCCGGGGTAAGCTTCTCTTCCTGCAGGTTTTTTAAGAAGAAGAGAAATCTGTCTGTATGCCCAGGCGTGTTTTGTCAAATCGTCATAAACGACAAGAACATCTTCGCCTTTTTCCATAAAATATTCACCTATTGCACAAGCCGCAAAAGGTGCGATATACTGAAGCGATGCAGGGTCAGAAGCCGTTGCCGAAACAATTATTGTATAGTCCATGGCACCTGCTTCTTTAAGTTTGGCAGCTATTGAAGCGACGTTTGAACGTTTCTGACCTATCGCACAATAAATACAAATAACTCTTTTTAAACCCAAATCAAGTTTTTTCTGATTTATTATAGTATCTACGGCGATTGCTGTTTTTCCAGTTCCTCTGTCGCCGATAATAAGCTCTCTTTGGCCCCTTCCTATAGGTATCATGGCATCAACGGCTTTAATACCTGTCTTTATGGGTCTGTCAACCGGACTTCTTTCTATAATACCTGCGGCGATTTTTTCCAAAGGATATAATTTACCGTCGTCAATATTTAATTCTTTTTCATCCAAAGGTTTACACGTAGGGTCAATAACTCTGCCGATTAATTTATCGGAAACATTTATACCGAGGATTTTTCCCGAAGCAAAAACTTTCATTCCTCTTGTAACTTCTTTATCCGATAAAAGAACTATATAAACAGCGTCTTCATCCAAATTCAGAACCAAACCTTTGGCTTTGTTTTCAAATTCAACTTCTTCGCCGTAACCTGCTCCGGAAAGACCCGAAGCCTTAACAATACCGTCTCCGACAGTCTCAACCGTGCCGTAATTTACAAGTTCCGGATTAATATCAACGGAATAAAGTTTTTCTTCTATTTTTTTTATAAGCTCTTCTGTTTTCATAAACTTTCTCTTATATTCTTATACCTTTTAAAATTTTTATTATCATACTTGTTACGCTGTAATCCAAAATATAATCACCAAACTCCATTTTTATGCCGGCAAGAACTTCCTTGTCACTGAGAACATAAATAATATTTTTTCCGGGAAACATACCCGATATCTTTTCTTTAATTGTTTCCGACAAATTCCCGGCATACCTTACGGTAACATTTTTATCTTTAAACGCCGAACGAAAGCAAGATATAAATAATTTCAAGTCATTTTTGGATAAATTATTTATAATCCAATCACAGCTTTCCTGCGAGACTCCGCCGTCTTCAAGTATTGATAATGCTAATTGTTTAATTTGTTGCTTTTCCATAACCGCCGTTTGCTATCTTTTCAACAGCTCTTGCCAAAATTTTTGTTTTATCCTCTTGCGTGAATATTTCGGACAATATTTTTGTAACTATTTCTTCGGATAAATCAACGGACATATTTCCGATTTTTTGACCGGCTTTTTCAAATTCGTTTTCGGCTTGTTTTTGTGCGTTTGCAAGTATTTCTTCCGCCTGTTTTTTGGCATCTTCGGCGGATTTACGTTTTAAACTTTCACAGGAAATTTTAGTGTTTTCCAAAATTTTACCGGCGTCAATTTTGGCTTCTTTCAAAACGGCCGTCTTTTGATTTTCGGCATCCGCAAGTGCTTTTTTGGCATTTTCGGCGTCATCCAAACCTTGGCGAATTTTGTTTTTTCTTTCCTGCAAAGTTTTTGCAATCGGTTCATACAAAAATATTTTTAAAATACACAGTAATACGATAAAATTCACTACCTGTGCTATAAATAATTTTGTTTCAAGACCGAATAAATTTATTATATTTGTCAATATTTCCATAGTATTATTCTATAACTCTGTAACGAAATTATTTCATAAATGCAAAAATCAAACAGTAAATAGCGATAGATTCCGCAAATGCCATTGCTATAAGCATATTTACCATTATTTTTCCGGATGCTTCAGGATTTCTTCCGATTGCTTCTACGGCTTTTGCACCGATTAAACCGATACCGAGCCCCGGCCCCAAAGCTCCTATTGCTATAATAATTCCTCCGGTTAATGTGATTGTCATACTTCCTCCTAAGGATTACAATGTACAATGTATAACGTACAATGTATAATAAAATAATTTATAGAAAATTGCTCTGCAATTTTTTAGTGTTTTTCTATCATAATGCTCATAAACGACATCGTCAGCATAGCGAAAACCACCGCTTGAATAACGGCAACCATAAGCTCCAGCATCATAAAAGGCAGCGGCAGCCCGAATGCAAACATTGACGAAACCGTTCCCATAACGGTCTCTCCCGCAAAAAGATTACCGAAAAGTCTGCAGGACAAAGATATAACTTTGGTAAATTCACCTATAAATTCCAAAAGACCTACAAACATAAAAATAGGAAACATCTTAAAAGATATAAATCTGCCTATATAACCTTTTATTCCGGTATATTTTACCGAGTAAAAATGGCACATAAATATTGATATTACGGCAAGAGCCAGAGTGACGTTTAAGTCCGATGTCGGTGTTCTGCATAAAGCCGCACCATCTTGGCCTGCGGCCGACGAGAAAAATCTTATCGTTTCAAAACCTGGAAACTGCCCCAAAAGATTGGATATTACAACAAAAAGAAAAATGGTCGTAACCCAAGGGAAAATTATATCGGCTTTGCCTGAAACTTCTTTTGAAGCATCATAAAAATATTCGTAAACAGCTTCCAGAATGTTTTGAATGCCTTTGGGATATAAAGAAAGCGAAGCTCTGAACGCCAAAACCAAAACAACGATAATCAAATCTACAATTATCGTTGTTACAAAAGTATTGGTTACATGGAAACCGCCTATATCAACCAAGACACTCGGTGCCAATGTCATAAAACCGCCCCGCTTATTTGGTGGAGCTAGGGGGAGTTGCACCCCCGGCCTCTTGTATGCGATGCAAGCGCTCTGCTAACTGAGCTATAGCCCCAAAACTACAATTTACAATTTATAATTTACAATTGAACAGCAAAAATATAATTTATAATTACACTTGGTGCGGCAGATACAATCCGTTTAAACTACATCCGCTACGGTTATACATTATACATTTTTATTTTCTTTTTTACAATTTTTTTTGCAGTCTTTTCCGTTCCAACAATATGTACAGAGGTCTTCTTCCGGAAGACCTATCGCTTCAACCATATCATCCAAAGTCTGATATTTTAAAGAAGTAATATTCAAATATTTTCTTATCCACTCAATCATCTTTTTATATTTTTCCGTGGACGGATCCAAATATTGAGAAACGTCTTCAATGTCATGACCTTCTATTTCTCTTATTGCACGTCTGGTAATAAGCTCGCTGTTGGTTCTGGTGGAGTTGCAATAAGAACACGGAAACATCAGCGGCGGACAGGCAGGGCGGACATGAATTTCTTTTGCTCCGCAGTTCCACAATTTTTCAACGGTAAAATTCTTCAGCTGAGTTCCTCTGACAATGGAATCTTCCAAAAGAATAAGACTGTTGCCCTCTATGACTTCTTTTATTGCTATCAGTTTCATTCTGGCGGTCAAATCTCTTAAATGCTGAGACGGAGGTGCATAACTTCTGCCGTAAGTGGGAGTGTATTTTACAAGCGGTCTTCTGAAAGGAATTTTTGATTCCATGGAATATCCCACGGCATGAGCCAAACCGGAATCCGGAACGCCTGCAACAAGGTCGGCCTTTATGCCTTTATCTCTTTTGGCAAGAAGACGGCCGCTTCTTTCTCTGATAACTTCGGAATTCAATCCCTCATAATTGGAAGACGGAAAACCCGTATATATCCATAAAAACGTGCAGATTTTTTTATTCTTAAACCCCGGTTCCAAAACTTTCAGTTCGTTTTCGTTGATTAAAATTATTTCTCCGGAATTCAAATCTCTTATTGTTTTGTATCCTAAATTTGCAAAACCGCATGTTTCCGAACAGACTGCAAAAGAATCGGAATTCTGCCCCAAAACAAGCGGCGTTCTTCCGTAATAATCTCTGGCGGCATAAATACCCTGTCTCGTCAAAACAAGAAGAGAACATGAACCGTTGATTTTTTCAAAAAGAATTTTTATTCCGTCCTGTATGGTCTTTCCTCCGGAAATTATCCTTGCGACAAGTTCAGTCATATTTACATTGCTTTTGCTGAACTCGCTGAAAGAAATCCCGGCATCCATCATTTCTTTTGCAAGCTCTTCAAGATTGGTAATTCTGCCGGAAGTAACGATACAAAATTCCCCGAGCTTGGACTTAATATAAATCGGCTGTTCTTCCAAATCGCTTATCACGCCTATGCCGCTGTGAACTTCCATATTTTTTATGCTTTCAAAAAATTTATCTCTGAAATTGGCATTGCTCATTCTGTGTATGAACCTTGCAAAACTTTTGCCGGAAACAGCAAGACCGCCGTATTCCGAACCCATGTGTGCCTGATAGTCCGTTCCGTAAATTAAAGAATCTATACAGCTGTTTTTATTTTTTGAAACTACACCGAATAAACCGCTCATAATTTTTCTCCTGTTATACAACTGCCGTGCGGCATATTACAACAAACCGCTGAACTTAAAACTGAAATAACCGCTGTCTGTAACAATAATATGATCCATTAAAAAAACATTGACGGCTTCCAACGCCTGCTTTATACGTTTGGTTGCCGAAACATCTTTCTCCGACGGACTGCATATACCTCCCGGATGATTATGCGATACTATAACACTTCTTGCGTTGGTTGTCAAGGCAAATTTGGCTATCTTTGCAGGATACGCCGCCGCACCGCCCGCAGTCCCCTCGCTTATCAGCTTATAATCCAAGACTTCATTTGAAGCATTGAAAAATACGGCATAAAAATTTTCGTTTTTGCTCGTTCCGATAAGGTTTCTTAAGAAGTTTACAACGCTGTCGGGCGAAGATAAAACCTGCTTTTCCTTTATTTTAAATTCCGAATATTTTACGGCAAAACTTTTTAAAAAATAAAGAAACAATGCCGTATGACGGCCGACGCCTTTTATGTTTTTAAAAGCTTCGGACAACTCATTATAACCGGCACACATCAGTTCTTTTAAACTGCCGAATTTTTCTATAAGCAGTTTTGCAGTCTGCTTGGTATCTTTCTGAGGTATTACGAAAAATAAGGCAAACTCCAGAATTTCATAATCCTGCCAGCCGGTAAAATCCGTATTTAAAAATCTTTCTTTTACACGTTCTCTGTGGCCTGCGGTATATGCTTTTGTATCGGTATGAATTTCCGTATCGGCAAAATTTTGCTCTTGCGTACATGCCGAATTTATTTTATGTTGTTCAGTTATGAATTTTAATGATTCGTTTTGTTCCATAAATATCCGTTTGTAATCGGCAAATCGATATCTTTTATAAAAGCAGATTTTGAAACTTTCGTTCCTGCCGGAGATTGTCTTCTTTTATATTCCGAATTTTTTATAAGTTTCCAAACTTTATCCAAAACTTCTTTTTTGACACCGGTTTCAATAATCTCTTTATAAGACATTTTCTTATCAAGTATTTTTTCCAGAATATCGTCCAAAATATCATATTCCGGAAGAGAGTCGGAATCTTTTTGATTTTCTCTCAGTTCTGCCGTGGGAGGTCTTTCTATTATAAAATCTGGAATGACTTTTGAAATCGTATTTCTGTATTTGGCAAGTGTATAAACATCCTTTTTATACAGGTCGCTTATCGGTGCATACCCTCCGGAAGTATCTCCGTAAAGAGTGCTGTAACCGACGGCATCTTCCGATTTGTTGCCGGTGCATAAAATGAGATAACCGAACTTATTGGACAGAGACATCAAAATATTTCCTCTTATTCTTGCCTGAAGATTTTCTTCGGTTAAATCTTTTTCTTTTCCGTCAAAAAACGGCGTAAGCTCATTTATAAATGTATTGTAGATATTTTCTATCGGAACGGTTTTTGTTTTGATATTTAAATTTTTGCACAGTTTCAATGCCGAAGAACCGGACTGTTCGGAAGTATATTTTGACGGCATTAAAACGCCCAAAACATTTTCGGCTCCGACGGCATCAACGGCTATCGCCGCTGTTAATGCGGAATCTATTCCCCCGCTTATGCCAAGAGCACATTTTTTAAAACCGTTTTTGTTCATATAATCTTTCAGACCCAAAACCAAAACTTTGTAAAGTTCTTCGTTTCTGTCATTAAAACCGATTTCCAAATCTTTTCCATCCGTATCAAATATTATCAAATTTTCTTTAAAAGATTGGTCAAATATTTTAAATTTTCCTTTCTTATTTACATAAAGTGCCAGACCGTCAAAAATATATCCGTCTTGTGCACCAAGCATATTTAAATAAGCAATATTAACATTATTTTCAACAGCCTGCATTGTAAAAAAATCTTTTACTTCTTTAATTTTTCTTTCATAATACGATAAACAGCTTATAACAACTATAAGTTTTTTATTTGCAGAAAAATTTTTAATATCTGCTTTCAAAAGTTCAATATCATTATCCGCAAAAATATAAGCCGTATTATCATCCGTTTTTTGAAAAACTTCCCCGCAAATTAAATTTATGGAACTGTTTTTGGAAATAAATTCCGCAGCTTCTATATTTTCATCAATAAAATCTTTATTTTCAAACAAAAATCCGCAAGGTCCGCCGCAAATCGCAAATAATGGAAAAACTATCAATTCACATCCTGCTTCTTCAGCCTTTTGGACATAACTTAAAATTTTTTCCGTATTTTCCTTTATTTTTCCTGCAGTTTGGTTTACTTTTGCCAATGCTATTTTCATTTTTTTGTTTCCTTAAATTTAGGAAACACTGATTAATTCTGAACGGAAATCTTGAGGCATATTTTGCCTCTAAATTCGTTGGAACTTCTCGCGATAAATTGCCCATTATCCCTGCGAAGTTCCGCCTCTTTATAGGC
>CAJOOL010000137.1 GCA_905236115.1 uncultured Endomicrobiia bacterium | reverse complement strand
TTAAAATTTTTCAAATAAGTTATATAACATACCTGTGTTGTTTATCCATGCTGACATTCCTGAATGTTTTCGTCTGTCAAAAATCTTTCTGCATTTTTTTTGTTGATTATTTAGTCATTATTTAATAAAATTAATAAGTATTACTGGGTATCGGAAGGTTTATATGATGAAAAAGATATTATTTTCTATGTTGTTTGTCATTTTTTCAGTTCCGTTTTTGTTTGCGGCGGATGATTTGTTCAGAATAAAAAATATTGTTTTTGACGGCCTGCAGAACGTTAAGCCCAAGACAGTCCGTTCGGAAATAAAAATGAAAAAAGGGAAAGTTTATTCCGCATCTTTGGCAAGAGAAGATTTGAGAACTATTTTGGGACTGGGATATTTTGATAATGCCGAAATTGCCGTAGACAAAGATAAAAAAATCGTTAAGTTTAAATTGACGGAAAAACCGTATATAAAAAGTATGGTTTTTAAGGGAAATAAGCAGTTTTCCGCAGGGAAACTGAAAAGCGAAGCGACATTAAAAGAAAAAGATTTTTATAATTTTTCCGAGCTGGAAGAAACCAAAAGAAAAATTTTAACCTTATACAGGGATAAAGGCTATGCGGACTGCCGAATGGAAGTGTATCCTACCACCGACGAAGATACCAATATAATGACCATAACTTTTCTTATTACCGAAAATAATAAAGTTCTTATAGGTGATTTGTATGTTGAGGGCGTGGAAAGTTTTAAACCTAAAAAGATAAAAAAACAAGCCAAAACAAAAAAGAAAAAAGTTTTTAAAGAAGAAACTTTGAAAAACGATATGGCCGCAATTACAGCGTATTATAAGAACCGCGGTTTTATGGATTTTTCCGTTGACGAACCCGTAATAAAATATAATGACGAAAGAACAAAAATGTTTATTACGTTAAATGTCAACGAGGGAACGCGTTACAGAATAGGCAAAATTTCTTTTGACGGAAATACCGTTATATCTTCCAAGGATTTATTGAAAAATTCTTCAATCAAGAAAAATGAGATATTTAATCAGGAAAAAATTCTTGAATTGTTAAACGGCGTATACGATGCATATTCCGACAGAGGGTATCTGCATTCTTACATCGCTCCGGATTTTCAAAAATCCGAAATGCCGGAAAACGCTAAAAATAAAAAGATAAAAAAGAAAAAAAATAAATATTCCAAAAATGACGGATTGGTAGACGTTACATACAATATACAGGAAAATAATATCGTCTATGTCGGCGATGTTTACGTGGATGGGCTGACAAAAACAAAAGATTTGACCATAAGAAGAGAAATTCTTCTTAAACCGGGCGATGTTTTTTCTTCCGGTAAAGTAAGAAGAAGTATGGAGAAAATCTATAATTTGGGTTTTATTGACGGAGCTGAACCGAATATTATGCCTACGGGAGCTTCAGATATAATGAACCTTGCTTTTAATATTACCGAGGGAAAACCGGGCATGATAACTGCCGGAGCGGGGTATTCTTCTGTAGATAAATTTGTCGGTTCCATTCAGCTTCAGCACATGAATTTATTCGGAAGAGCTCAAAGGCTGAACCTTTTGTGGGAGTTTGGTGCAAGAAGACAAAATTATGAATTGGACTGGACTGAGCCATGGTTTTTAGGAAAGCCTATGAGTTTGGGTTTGTCCGTTTATGACATAGTCCGTTTAAGAGATTATCATAATACCAGCGATGCTTACAGAGAGGGAAGACTGGGCGGTTCCGTATCCATAAGCCCCAGAATAGACGATAAACTTTCGTTGCTTTTCGGATATACTTACGAGCATGTAAGATTGTTTGATATAGATTCCGATGAACTTAAACAGGAAATATTAAACGATCCCGACCTTGCAAAGGACAGAACATCAAGCGTCCGTGCTCAGATAGTTTATGATTCCAGAGATTATATTTACGATGCTTCAAAAGGCGTCAGATATTCTTACGGAATAAATGTAGCCGGCGGACCGTTCGGCGGGAATGTTAATTATGTCAGAAATTCCGTCAGAGGAACGTGGTTTTTCCCTACGTTCTGGAAGTTCGTTTTGTCCATAAATATTAATGCGGGCTGGATAGAAAGTTACGGAAATTCGTCCGATGTTCCTCTGTATGAAAAATATTATGTCGGCGGAGCAGACACCGTCAGAGGTTATAAATACAGAACGGAAATAGGTCCTTACAACGGCGGAAAAATAATGACCGTTGCAAATGTGGAATATAAGTTTCCTATAGTTCGCGAAAAGAGGAAAACTATTCTGCAGGGAGCTTTCTTCTATGACATAGGCGGAACGTGGAAAGATATAAATCACGTTAATTTCGGCTTCGGAACCGATAATGACGAAAATAACGAGTATTATTTGAAGTCCGGCGTAGGTTTCGGTATCAGATTTGCAACTCCCGTTTTTCCGTTAAGGCTTGACTGGGGTTACGGGCTGAACCACAAACGCGGCGAAGATTTGCAGCAGTTCTATTTTACGATAGGAAATGTATTTTAGGAGATAAAATGAATTTAACATTAAAACAAATTGCAGAACTTGTTAAAGGGAAATTGGTTTTGCAGACGCAAATTTCCGAAGATTTTGTTATTAACGGCATAAATACTTTGGAAAATGCTGAAAATGACGAGATAACTTTTCTGGGAAACGATAAATACGTTCATTTTTTAAAAGACACTAAAGCCGCTGCGGTTTTAATAGCTGATAAGTTTGACTACAGCGGATATAAAGATAAAAATTTTATTACTGTTGCCGATCCTCAGCTTGCTTACGGTGAATTTTTAACCATAATGTATAAAGAAAAACTTGCCAAAATAAAGCCGGGCATAAGTGCAAAAGCCGAAATAGCCGAAACCGTCAAGCTGGGCAAAGATATTTCCGTCGGGCATAATACCGTCATAGAAGAAAATACCGAAATCGGCGGTAATACAAAAATAATGGCCAATGTATTTATCGGCGAAAATGTAAAAATCGGTAAAAATTGTATAATTTATCCCAATGTAACAATCAGAGAAGATACCAAAATAGGAGATGACTGCATAATAAATTCCGGTGTCGTTATCGGCGGAGAGGGGTTTGGTTTTATTCCTATGGGCGAGCAGATGTTAAAGAAACCTCAGCTCGGTTATGTGGAAATAGGAAATAACGTTGAAATCGGTGCCAATACTACCATAGACAGAGCTACTCTTCCCAATACTACGACATACATAGGCAATAACACAAAAATAGATAACCTTGTAATGATAGCACATAATGTTCATATAGGAAATAATTCCATAATAGTTGCACAGGTGGGCATTGCCGGTTCCACAAAAATCGGTAATCATACCACTCTTGCCGGGCAGGTAGGCATAGTCGGTCATGTAACTGTAGGCAACAATGTTATGGTCGGTGCCAAGAGCGGTATCAGCGGAAACATAAAAGACGGCGAAGTTGTGGTAGGTTATCCTTTGCAGCCGATAAAAGAACATTTACAGACTTTCGCGGTTATAAAAAAATTACCTAAAATATATTCTCAAATTAAAAAGATAATAAAAAAGTTAAATATAGAGGAATAAGTTAATGGCAAAACAAACCACCATAGAAAAAGAAGCGGTAATAGAAGGCGTCGGTCTGCATACCGGCAACAAAAGTAAAATGATTTTTAAGCCTGCCGAAAAAAATACCGGCATTCATTTTATCAGAACGGATTTACCGGAAAAAACAGATATAAAAGCCGACTGGAACAGCCTGTCTTCCGGTGTTGCAATAAGAGGCACAACCATACAACAGGGAAATGTTCAAATTCATACGATAGAACATATTTTGTCTACGTGTTTTGCATTGGGTATAGATAATCTTATAATAGAGATAACAAATAACGAACCGCCTATCGTTGACGGCAGTGCAAAGATTATAGCACAGAAAATTTTGGAAGCAGGCATTAAAGAGCTGGACGAAGAAAAAGAATTTTATGTCATAAAAGAACCGGTAACGTTTACCGACGGAAAAACCAAAATTACCGCATATCCGAGCGACAAGCTGGAAATAGAATGCTCTATCGGTTATGATCATCCTTTTTTGGCATATCAGCATGCGGCGTTTGAAATAACAAAAGATGTTTTCTTAAACGAAATAGCACCTGCCAGAACTTTCTGTTTTGATTTTGAAATAGAAGCACTTCAGGCAAACGGCCTTGCCAAAGGCGGAAGTTTGGAAAATGCAATAGTTATAGGCCCTGCAGGTATTTACAATAAAGACCCTTTGAGATTTGAAGACGAATTTGTCCGTCACAAGATTTTGGATTTGATAGGCGATATTTCTCTTGCCGGCAAACAGATAAAAGCAAGAATCGTTGCCGAAAAGCCGGGACATAAAAATAATTTAAATTTTATAAAAGAGTTTGTTTCCAAGGCTTTGGTTGTTAAGGAAACGGCTTCTCAAGGAGCGAAAATGACGGAAAATATAAATACGGAAGTTGAAAATATTGAAGGTAAAATTCTTAATTCCGCACAGATACAGAAAATTATTCCTCACAGATATCCCATTCTTATGATTGACAGAATAAAACTTTCCTCGGATCCGAAAAAAGCAACCGGATATAAGGCCGTCAGCGGAAATGAGCCGTTTTTTCAGGGGCATTTTCCCGGTCAGCCTATAATGCCGGGCGTTTTGATAGTGGAAGCCATGGCACAGACCTCATGCGTAATGTTTCTGTCAAGACCGGATTTAAGAAACTGCCTTGCATATTTTATGGGGATAGATAAAGTTAAATTCAGAAAAACCGTTATTCCCGGCGATGTTTTGGAAATGAAAGTGGAAGTAATAAGAGACGGCGGAAGAAAAGGCAAGGTAAGAGGCGAGGCTTTTGTGGACGGAAAACTTGTAACGGAAGCCGAATTTATGTTTATTATAGTAGACAGGGAGAAATAATTATGATACATAATACCGCAGTAATAGATAAATCGGCAGTAATAGGAAATGATGTTCAGATAGGTCCTTATGCCGTAATAGGAGAGGATGTAGTTATCGGCGACGGAACCGTTATAGCCGCACATGCTACGATAGAGTGTGCCAGAATAGGAAAAAATTGTAAAATATTTTCGCATGCTTCAATAGGTGCTCCTCCGCAGGATTTGAAATATGCCGGCGAAAAAACCGTAGCGGTTATCGGCGACGGAACAACCGTCAGAGAATTTGCAACCGTCAACAGAGGAACGAGTGCCAGCGGACAGACCATAGTAGGCAAAAATTGTCTTTTAATGACATGTTCGCATGTCGCACATGACTGTATAGTAGGCGATAATTGTATCATAGCAAACTGCTGTGCCATTGCAGGGCATGTTGAAGTGGGCGACAATGTTGTTATGGGCGGGCTTACCGCCGTTCATCAGTTTGTAAAAATAGGCAAAAGTGTCGTTACCGGCGGCGGCTCAATGATAAGTATGGATATTATTCCTTATACGCAGGTTCAGGGCGACAGAGCCAAACTTTTCGGTTTAAATTTGGTCGGGCTTAAAAGAAGAAGAGTTCCCATTGCCGAAATTGAAAATATCAAGCACGCATATAAAATTTTATTCGTTTCCAAACTTTCTCTTGAACAGGCCGTAGCAAAAATAGAAGACGAACTTTCCGGTTCTCTTTACGTTCAGGATATTTTGGAGTTTATAAAAAGATCCCAAAGGGGAATTTGCAGACCTAAATAAATTTTTAAAGGTCTTATACAGTTATGAAAAATATAGGAATGATTGCCGGTAACGGACGGTTTCCTTTTCTTGTTGCCGAACAGATAAAAAAGCAGGGCGACAGAGTAATAACCGTTGCTTTGAAAGAAGAGGCGGACAAAAATATAGAAAGCGTATCGGATGAAACGGTATGGCTTTCCGTCGGGAAACTGCAAAAGATTATTGATGCTTTAAAACAAAGAAATGTTGATACCGCCGTAATGGTGGGGCAGGTAAAGCACGTAAAAATTTATTCCGCCATAACCATGGATTTAAGAGCTTTAAAGGTTATGAGTTCTTTGGTAAATAAAAAGACGGATACTATACTCGGAGCGGTAGTAAGAGAATTTGAAAAAGACGGTATAAGTTTTCTTCCGTCGCATTTGTATCTGAAACATCTTCTTGCCGAAAAAGGCCTTATCGTCGGGAAAAAATTGAATTCCGACGAGAATAAAGATGCCGAGTTCGGTTTTAAAATGGCAAAAGGTATTGCAGGTCTTGATATAGGCCAGACAGTAGTAGTAAAAGATAAGTCCGTTTTGGCTGTAGAATCCGTTGAGGGAACCGACGAATGTATAAAAAGAGCTTTTGCTCTGGGCGGTGAAAATGCCGTTGCTGTAAAAGTTGCCAAACCGAACCAGGATTTCCGTTTTGATGTTCCCGTTATAGGTTTAAATACCATAGAAACTTTGAAAAATAATAAAATAAGAGCGATGGTTATTGAAGCCGGAGCCACGCTTATTTTGGATAAGGACGAAGTTTTGCAAAAAGCAAAAGAAAACGGCGTAACGATAATAGGAATGTAGAACAGAAATGCAGAAAACGTCACAGCCGTCTTTTATCTTTAATTGTAAATTATAAATTGTAAATTAATATATAAGGATTACCGTATGTTAAAAAAATATCAGGTATTGTTGTTGGTTTTACTGGCATACATTATTTTGGGGCTTTATTTCCCGTCTATTACGGCGAATTTTGTAAACCTTGATGATAATGTTATGGTTTTGGGCAATGACTATATTAAGAGTTTATCTTTTTCAAGCATAAAAGATATGTTTTCGTCCTCTTACTATAAGCTGTATCATCCTTTGGTAACTCTGTCTTACGCCGTAGAATACTGCTTTTGTAAACTGGATCCTTATTTATACCATATAGATAATATTTTTCTGCATATACTCAATACTCTTTTGTTGTTTTTTATAATAAGAAAATTTTCAAAATCTTTTTGGGTGCCTTATTTTGTTTCGTTGATTTTTGCAATACATCCTGTTCACATTGAAGCCGTAACATGGATAAGTGCCAGAAAGGATACGTTGTATTCATTCTTCTTTCTTTTGTCTCTTCTGTTTTATATCAAGTCCGACGATGATAAAGAAAATACCGCAGAAAACAACAAAGAAGAAAATAAAGAAAAAAATATCAGAAGAGAAAATATTTTTTACTGGGTTTCGGTTGCTGCGTTTGTTTTGTCATGCTTTTGTAAAGCCACGGCCGTAACGCTTCCTCTGTTTTTAATTCTGGCGGATTTTAGCAGAAACAAACTTTCGTTTAGCAAGATAGAAAAATATATTCCGTTTTTTATTATCAGCGGAATTTTTGTGTATATTGCCATAGCCTGCCATTATTCCGTTGAAGAAAAAATTATTTCAACTTTCTTTTTCAAATACGTTAATTTTATCAGTTCTCATATTAATATTTTGTTTTATATTTATAAATTTTTGTTTCCTTTAAAATTGTCCGTATTATATCCGTATTTCTTTGACAATCATACAATGATGCCGTGGTTTGTTCTTTATGCTCCGTTTGTTTTGTATACCGCAATATTCTTTGTGTTTTTAAGCATAGCAAGAACAAAAAAAATATTTTTCGGTTTTATGTTTTTCTTTTTGGCTCTTATTCCCTCCAGCGGAATAATGCCCACCGGTGTTGCACCGGTTGCCGACAGATACGCATATTTGGCAATTGCGGGGCTTGCATATATTCTGGTGGAATTTTTGTTTTTCTCTTATAAGAAATATCCCAAAACTAAAATATATGTTATAGCTTTTTCAGTGGTGTTTGCTTCCTTTTTGATGTATTTGACTTATACAAGAAATATAATATGGCGTGACAGCGTAAAACTTATGGACGAAGCCGTAAATTACTCTCCGCAAACGGCCAACCACGCTTATTTGACAAGAGGAATTATCCTTAAAGGCAAAAAAGAATTGGAACAGGCTGAAGCCGACTTGAATAAGAGTTATAAAATAAACAGAGATAACGTAACCATATTTTTCCACCTTGCTCATTTAAAACAGGTGCAGGAAAAATATGACGAAGCCGTAAAATTATATATGAAAATTCCCGAGAGTTTTTATGACTATGCCGTAGTGGTAAACAACCTCGGACAGGTTTTGGGCGAGCAGGAGAAATATGACAAAGCAATAAGCCTTATAAAAAAATATCTTGCCAAAAACGGCGAAGATAAAAATTCCTTTGCGGAATATTTATATTCCAATTTGGCACTGTTGTATTTCAAGCAGGAAAAATATGACGAATCTTTAAAATACGTTCAGCTTGCATGTAAAAAGAATCCGTCAGCCGCTTATTATCTGCAAATGATGGTTCTTTATGACAAGAAAAATGATTTTGAAAATTTTGAAAAGACTGCTTTTGAGGGATTGAAAAAAAGCGATAATAACGTTCTGTTGCTGAATGAATTGGCCAACAAATATTTTATGCTGGAAAGATATGAAGATGTAGAAAAACTGCTTGTAAAAGAACGAGGGCTTCTTTGCGAAAATCATTTCGGATATTTTCTTTTGGGAAATTTGTCCGCAATGAGAGGATATTTTAAGAGTGCATTGATTTATTACACAATGGCAATTTTTACGGCAAAAGATAATCCTTATGGTCAAGAAAAAGATAAAAACAGTGAAGAAAAACAGTTAAAAGAAATTTCGGAATATTATTTCAAGCGTGCAGCCGTTTATCTGATACTGGGAGACTATGAACAGGCTAAAACCAATATGGAAGCCGCACAAAAGAGAGGATTTGTTGTTGACGAAGATTTTATTGCCGGGCTTGAAGAATTAAGAGAGTCTATTGAGAGTGAAAAAAACAGAAAGATTGTTGAGGAAAATATTAATACCAGAATACAAACAATCAAAGAAAATGTTGAAAAGAGCAGGAATTTCCAGGAAGAACAGATAACAAACAGAATGAAAACGATTAAAGAAAACGTTGAAAAAAGCAAGGAAACCGAAGCCGCTAAAATAGAAGCAAAGCTGGAAGCCAACAAGAAAGCCGCACAAACGAAGAAAGAACAGGAAGAGCAAATAGTAAACAGAATGAATACCGTTAAAGAAAACGTTGAAAAGAGTAAACAAACCGAAGCTGCCAAAATAACGGAAAAACTTGAAGCCAATAAAAAGGCTGCTGCAACGAAAAAAGAACAGGAAGAACAAATTTCCGATAAAATAAAAACCTATAAAGAAGAAGTCGTTAAAAAGAGCAAAGAGACCGAGGCCGCCAAAATAGCCGAGAAACTTGAAGCCAATAAAAAGGCCGCCGAGACGAAAAAAGAGCAGGAAGAACAGATAGTAAACAGAATAAATACCGTTAAAGAAAATGTTAAAAAGAGCAAAGAAACCGAAGCTGCCAAAATAACGGAAAAACTTGAAGCCAATAAAAAAGCTGACAAAACGAAAAAAGAACAGGAAACCAAGATAGTTGAAAAAATAAATAATAATAAGAATGCCGAAAAAATGTTGAGTATTTTAGAAGTATTTGATGATGATACGCAAGATGCCGGGCTTGAGGAAACGGAGACGGATTTATTGTCACGGTTGTAATGAAACGAATTTTTTTGTTGTTTTTTATTTTATTTTCAATATGTTTTTATTTTTCAAAAAATATTTCCGCACAGGAAGTCGTTAAAAGCACGGATACTGTCGTCACAAACGTTACAAATGCCGAAAATTCTTTGCCGGAACAGGAAGACCGGGAGAAAGACCGGCTGGATATTTCAACAATTAACGAAATACTTAAAAATTCCAATCCCGAAGAATTGACTCTGGAACTTGATGAAGCCGTAAATAATTCTTCCGAAACTTTTGTTTCGGATAAAACCTCAAACGGTGTTTCGGAGCAAACTGGTAGCACGGTTTCCGGCACGGTTTCGGAAAAAGTTTCCGAATATGTTTCCGATAAGTTTTCCGAAAAAATGTCTGAAGCCGATAAAAGAAATTTTCTTCCCGACGAAAATAATTTGGGAACTTATTATATGTCCGGAGCATTGATAGAAAAAACTCAAGACCCCGGCTATGACCTTAATATCCCTACCACTACGGCATTGGGTGTTGCAGGCGGGAAAGTTCTGGATAAACTTAATAAGACGCAAAAACAGCCGCAAATAAAAACTTCTTCCGATACATCAAAAATATCAAAAAATTCAAAAACCGAAAATACAAGTTTCCCTAAAAAAATCTTAAACAAACTTCCTTTTAATCCTCAGTTGATTTTATCGGGAAGAAAACTTATCGGAGTAAATTATTCCGGAACAATTTACGACAACGAAAAATCGGGAAAAAGAACAAACTCCGGCGACTTTTCCATGGAGCAGGAACTGCAAATGAAAATAAAAGGAAAAGTCGGTGACAGGCTGGAGCTGAATGTAGATTATGACGATACACAGGACGACAAAAAAGATATTTCAATAGTTTATAAGGGCAAAGGCGAAGAGTTCGTGCAGGAAGCGGCTTTCGGCGACATCAACGTCAATCTTCCCAGTACGGAATTCTCTGGATATTCCAAAGAACTTTTCGGTGCAAAAGTTGATACGAAATATAAAGGTTTAAAAACGAATGCGTTCTTTTCCAAAACCAAAGGATATTCCGAAAGCAAACAGTTTAAAGGTTCAAGCAAAACGGAAAAGAAAATTATCGCCGATACCTCTTACGTAAAATTAAAATATTATTCCATGCTTAAAGACGGCGTAACAAAAAACATAAAAAATGATTCCGCCAAAATTTATCTTGATAAAATAAAAACCACAGTCACGGATTATATCGTAATATCTACTTCCACACAGCTGAAATATATGAAAGACACGTCTAAAACATACAGCGGAAATTTTATAAAACTTACCGCAGGTACCGACTACATAATAGACTACAATACAGGCATAATTACATTTAAGAATGCTCTGTCAAGCCAGTATGTCGTTGCAATAGATTATCAGTATACCGACGGAACTTGGCTGTCGGATGATACATCAGGCAACCCGCAGGTAATTAAAGATGTCAATAATACCGATGCTTTGTCTACGGAAGTTCATACTTTTTACAATCTCGGAAATTACCAAATAACGAAATATAACGGAAGAGATAATTTTATTTTGGAAGTCCGCGACTTAAATGACTCCGTCCCGTCGGAAATTTACGGCGGTAAAAGCGTGCCGAAGTTTCCGAATATTGAGGGATACGATGCCAATATTACGGTTGATTATGAAAACGGAGTTTTCAATCTTCAGCCCGTAACAGGCAAACCTCTTCATGATGATTTGTATACTTCCAATACCCACAGATATAATTTTATTGCACAGTATCAATACAAAGTTAAAATTTTCAATTTAAGAACAAACATCGTTCCCATGTCGGAAAAAGTTATAGTAAACGGCAGAACTTTAAAAATAAACGAAGATTATATTCTGGATTACGATGTCGGAATTTTAACTATTCTAAAAGAAGATCTTATTACCGACTCTTCGGTTATTGATGTGTCTTATGATTATTCTCCTCTTGGAGGAAGTTCGGCAGGTTCCACGCTTGTCGGCGTGCGTTCTCAATATGATTTAAATAGCAACATATCGCTTGGTGGAAGTGTAATTTATGAATTTGCTGCTGAAGATACCAAACTGCCGGATGTCTATTCCACGCCTGCCAGCACGCTTGTCGGGGAAGTTGACGCAAAAATAAAAAATGTAAAATTGAGTGATAAGCTGAGCTTTTCCGCAAGCGGAGAATATGCGACAAGCAAATATGTTCAAAATACTACCGGCAAAGCCATGATAGAATCTATGGAAAGTGCCAAACAGGAAGATTCTTTGTATTTGATAGATGATAATTGGTTTTATGCCGCAACGCCCAATGATATTGCACAAAATTATAATGTCAATGCCGTAACATGGAAAAATTATGATGTGGAAAAGAAAAGCATTAATCCGAGCTTGGAAATAATATCGGGCGAAAAACAGCAGGTTATGGATATAAATTATAATATGACTGTCTGCGATTATGCTTCAATAGGTCAGATAGTTTCTGCAGCAGGT
>CAJOOL010000136.1 GCA_905236115.1 uncultured Endomicrobiia bacterium | reverse complement strand
GGGGGCGGATGGATTTGAACCACCGAAGGGTAAAACCCGGCAGATTTACAGTCTGCTGCACTAGACCGCTATGCGACACCCCCAAAAAGAAACTCAAAACTTACAGTTAAAAAAGAACAACTCCTTGTCATTATATAGGAGTTTGTATTATTTTACATAAAAACAATCTTTTTGTCAATGGTATGTATTTAACCAATACATGTGATTGAAAAGAAAATATAGAATTTGATAAAATTACCCGGGAAAAAATAATTGTGAGGTTTTATGAAAATTACAAATTTAATTTTAAGAATATTTGTTAATAAAGATTTGCAAAAGGATATCTTATTTTTAAAAAGTATAGATTTTTTTGAAGAATTAAATACATTGCAATTAAAAAAAATACTGTTTCATACATATAAAAAAAATTATATGCAAAGAGAAATTATTTATACAAAAGGACAAGAAGCAAACTTATTTTGTATCGTAAGATCCGGCAAAATAGAATTGGATTACGACAATAAAAAACAAGTTATACAAAAAAGAAATTTGTTCGGCAAAAAATATGCTTTTAATGATAATGAAGTTTATGCAAATACCGCGACGGCATTGGAAGACAGCGAAATATTTTTGATACATAAAAATGATATAGAGCTGCTTATGGAAAAAGATAAAAATATAGGATTTAATATGTTTAAAAAAATATCAAAAATGCTGTATAAGAGAGAGAAAAATGAAAGATAACAGAGTAACAAAATTTTTTATAATATCAATTTTACTGTTGTTTTTTTTACTGGGCACATTTTATTTATCAAGACAAATTATTACACCGTTTATAATAGCAGGATTAATATGTTATTTAATATCTCCGATAATAAATAAAATTATGTTATTGGGTATTCAACGATGGGTTGCCGTTAGTTTTTTTACGGTGTTGATTGCAACTGTTTTTGTTTTTCTTGTTAATTTATTGGTTCCTGTTATAACCTCAGAAATAAATTCTCTTACGGAAAATTATCCGAAATATGAAATGATTGTTAAGGAACAATGTAACAATATCGCCGAAAAGATTCCAATCTTTAAAAAATATACAGACATCATAATAAACACTACAGAAAACTCTAAAGCCGGAGTTATGGAGTTGGCGATAAGCAAATTGTCAACATTGCCGAAACATATAACATCTTTGTTATCTACAATAACAGTTATAATTTTAATTCCTATAATAACTTTTTTTATGTTGTTAGGTACAAGTAAATTTAAAGACTCTTTTATTCAGTTTCTTCCGGCAAAATATGTTGAATTTTATATTTCTCTTTTATATGAGATAAATTTTGTTTTGGGCGGATATATCAGAGGACAAATCATTGAAGTGTTTTTTGTGGGAATAGCTACAAGTTTAATTCTGATATGTTTTAATGTTAAATATGCACTGATAATAGGTGTTATTTCCGGAGTGTTTAATATAATTCCTTATCTTGGTCCTGCCATAGCTATAATATTAGGTATTCTTGCAGCAGCTGTACAGTATAAATCTTTTACATTGGTTTTGGAAATTTTTATCTCACTGGAAATTGTACAACAAATAGACGGTCATGTTGTTCAGCCGTTAATTGTAGGTAAAAATGTAAATTTAGGTCCGGTTACAATGATTTTTGTTTTATTATTCGGTGCAAATATCGGCGGAATTTTAGGAATGTTAATTTCTGTTCCTGCATTCGCTATATTGAAAAATGTAATTGTAATATTAACAAACAGATACAGAAAATCTTTATTAAATCAAAATTAATTTATCTTAATTATTCGTATCCGTGATTTTTGAAGGATAAATTCCGTCAAAGCATGCACAGCAGAAATTCTCGGTGTTTCCGTCGTTGCTGCAGGCTTTCTTCATGTTATCAATATTCAAGAAAGTTAAGCTGTCAACATTTAAAAACTCTTTAATATCATCATTGCTTTTTACCGCCGATATAAGTTTGTCTTTGTTGGGTGTATCTATTCCGTAAAAACACGGGCTTATTACGGGCGGGCAGGATAATGCAAAATGTATTTCCTTTGCACCTACATCACGCAAAATTTTAACAATTTTTTGTGCCGTTGTTCCCCTCACTAAAGAATCATCTATAAGCACTATTTTTTTACCGCAGATAACATCTTTTATCGGAAAGAGTTTTAATCTTGCAGTTATTTCTCTCATTTTTTGAGACGGTTTTATAAAACTTCTTCCTACATAATGGTTTCTTATAAATCCCGTCTGAAATTTTATTCCAGATTCTTCCGAAAATCCTTGTGCCGAAAATATTCCCGTGTCGGGAACGGGAACAATAATATCAGCTTTTATATCTTTCATTTGCTGAGCTAAATATCTTCCCATTTGAACTCTGGCATTTTTAACGCTCTTGCTGCATAACACGCTGTCCGGCCTTGAAAAATAAACCTGCTCAAATATACAAAACTTTTCTTTTTCTTTTCTGTCCGGATAAATATCTTCAATAATTTTACCGTTTTCTATCACTATAACCTCACCGGGATTAACATTTCTTATAAAAGTTCCGCCGGCAGCATCAACGGCGGAAGTTTCTGATGCAAGAATATAAGAATTATCTTTCTGTCCGAGAACAAGCGGTCTGTATCCGAAGGGATCACGAACACCTATCAATTTATTGCCAACTATAAAAATAAGAGAATATGCCCCCTCAAGCCTTGATACGGATTTTTTTATCAGTTCTCCTGCAGAAAATCCTCTGCTTTTTGCTACAAGATGTGCCACTATTTCAGTATCTGAAGTGTGGTTAAATATTGAACCGCTTTGAGCAAGTTCTTTTTTTATTGTTTCGCAGTTTGTAATATTTCCGTTATGTGCTACGGCAATATTGCCGTGAATACAGTTAAAAACAAACGGCTGAGCATTTAATAATGTACTTTCGGAATGAGTGGAATAGCGGACATGTCCTATGGCAGTTTTCCCTGTCAAAGTATTTAAAATTTTTTCTTTAAATATTTGCGAAACCAGCCCCATAGATTTGTGGGTGATGTAGTTTATTCCGTCGTTATTTGATGTTATTCCTGCGGACTCTTCGCCTCTGTGCTGTAATGTCAAAAGACCTACAAAGGCAAACATTGAGGCATTTTCAGCATTTTCTATTCCAAATATCCCACACATGTTAATACTCCTTTTGAACGACTTACTAAACGTTTGTCATACCACACTTGATGCGGTATCTCGTTGTTATTTAAAATACAAAAAGAGCCTAAAGAAAAATCCTTAAGCCCCTTTGCTTATATCAATATTTAATTATAAATTGTCGTTTTATTTGTCATTCCCGAGTGTCTCTGTCGGGAATCTCGCCGTTGTTACTAAAATCAGAAAGGTGCTTAAAGAAATAACCTTTAAGCACCTTT
>CAJOOL010000135.1 GCA_905236115.1 uncultured Endomicrobiia bacterium | reverse complement strand
CGTGCTTGGGCGTATATTTGTTTTTGTTCAAATCAAATTTTCCGACAGTAATAAAAATATTTTTCCCGTTCGGGTTTTATATTTTTTATCAATATGCTGTTATTGCAAGAAGTTACTGTCTTTTTTTGCCGCTGCTTGGTTTAACTGCATTATTTTATGATAAAAGATTTGAAAGACCTTATTTGTATTGCGGGCTGTTGGCACTGCTTGCAACCGTTCACGCTTACGGTTTTGTAATTGCTTTTATTCTTTTAACTTTTTTTGTCTGCGATACGATAAATAGCACTGTTTTTTTCGGACAGACGTATCCTGCGGAAGTTTCAAAAAAAAGTTTTTTCAAGCAGGCTTTTCACGGTTTTTCAACTTCTCAATTTATTAGTATTTCGGCGGTTGTCATTTATTTTCTTTTTATCGTTTTTATCTGTAAGAAAAATCCCGACTGCGATTTCGTGCAGAAAAATATTTTTTCCGACAGCAACATAATCGGCAAGTTTTTAACGGCTTTTTTCAGCGGATATTTTAATGTTACAAATCCGTTTTTATTTTTTACGGCAATGTTTTCAACTTTATCTTTGTATTATGTTTGTGCAAAAACTTTTTGTAAAAATAAAAAACAGATTGTTTATTTTATTGTGCTGAATTTTTTCGTTTATCTTGCAATAGTTGCCGTTAATTTTTATGACTGGCATTTGGGAATTATCTGGCTGGTTTTAATTTTCAGTTTATGGGTTTTGCAAAAAAGAAATAATATACATCTTTCATTTAAAAACAACAAAATATTTTATATTGTTTTTTTGACAATATTATTGTTTCAGATATTTTATGCCGTTGAAAATTCGTTAACAGAATTAAACAAAGATTATGACGGAGCCGAAAAAATTGCAGGATTTTTAAAACAAAATAATTTTAAAAAAGGCGATATTGTAGGGTTAGGTTACAGAGTTACGGCAATACAGCCTTATTTTAAAGAAAATATTTTTGTTAACAAAGATACCGCTTATTATCCGTGGAGCAAAAAATATGCTTATCGGGAAATAGAAAATACAAGAAATATTTTGGATAAAACAAAAATTTTTATTGCCGATAAAGATATTGTATCTTCAATACTTTATAAGGAAATTACGGATTACATTAACGATAATTGTTCGCATAATTTTGTTGTTGATTCCGATATGTATATAAAAGGGGAGAAATTTAATTCCCGAACGGTTTATTATGTTTTCTGTCAAAATTATTCGGGGTTTCCTAAACAATAATTTGCTTGATATAATATAAATTTTGTAGAATAAAAATAAAAATGAAAAAACAGGAGTGTATAACAGTATGGTAAACGTAATAGTTTGCGGAGCATGCGGAAGAATGGGCAGTGCCATAATAAATATGGCCAAGCAGGATAAAGATTTTAATATTGTTGCAGGAACTGAAATTGACGGCAGTCCGTCAATAGGAAACAAAAATCCGTTAATAGTAAAATCTTCCGATATGGAAAGTGTCGTAAATTCCGGTGATGTAATAATAGATTTTACAATAGCTTCAAACACGGTAAAAAACATAGAACTTGCCGTTAAGAAAAATGCCAAGATTGTTGTAGGCACTACAGGCTTAACCGATGAAAACAAAGAGGTTTTAAAAAAAGCATCCGAAAAAATATCTATAGTTTTTGCACCCAATATGTCTACGGGAATAAATCTTCTTTTGGATATTGTGGAAAATATCGCTAAAAAAATTCCTAACTACGATACCGAAATTGTAGAAATACACCATAACAAAAAGAAAGATTCTCCGTCTGGAACGGCACTTAGGCTTGCCGAAGCTGTCGCTGCAGGACATAATAAAAATTTAAATGATGTAGGCGTTTTCGGCAGACACGGTGCAAGCACGTTAAGAAAACCCGAAGAAATAGGAATTCATGCAGTAAGGGGCGGTGATGTATGCGGCGACCACACAGTCTATTTTGCAGGCGTTGGCGAAGTGATAGAAATATCCCACAGAGCAACTTCCAGAGACTGTCTTGTTTCCGGTGCTTTAAAAGCCGCCAAATGGCTTGCCGGCAAACCCGCAGGCCTTTACGACATGCGTGACGTGTTAGGCTTGAAATAAAATTTTTTAAAAATTTGTTATAATCATTTTCAACAAAAAAATAAAGGAGTAAAAAATGAAGAAAATTTGTATGATTGTAGGTTCTTTAAGAAAAGGTTCTTTTAACTTGCAGGTTGCCAAAAAAGCAGCGGAGTTTATAGGCACCCGTGCGGAAATATCTTATTTGGATTACAAAGATATTCCTTTAATGAATCAGGATATAGAGCACCCCGTGCCTGAAATTATTGCAAATATCAGAAAACAAATTCAACAATCCGATGCGGTTTGGATTTGTTCCCCGGAATATAATTTTACACTTCCCGGAACATTAAAAAATTTGTTGGATTGGTTGTCAAGACCTTTGGTTGCCAATAATTTTTCGTCCGGAACTGCCGTTATGGGCAAAAAAGTTACGATATGCGGAGCAGGAGGAAAATTTGCCACGGCAGGTATGAGAAAAAATCTTAAAGAAGTTTTGGAATTTATGAAAATGGAAGTTATCGGAGGCGAGGGAACCGGCATTGCCGTTAATCCGGATGCTTTCGCAACTGATAAAGTGATATTTACCGAAGAACAACTGAAAGAATTGTCAAATCAGGTAGAACTCTTTCTTGAAAAAATATAAAGGAAACACTGATTAATTATGAATGAGCAAAGCCCGAAGCAGATTTTGCCTATAAAGAGGCGGTTGAACCGCTTCAAGCGG
>CAJOOL010000134.1 GCA_905236115.1 uncultured Endomicrobiia bacterium | reverse complement strand
TTTATGGGCTTAAAAAAAATGAATAACAAAGTTTTTGATATAGATACCACAATGAAAATGTTGTTTGCCGCAACCAATATCAACGGATCGGATTTGGAGCTGGTAAAGTCCGTTCAGTCTTCTTTTGATATAATAAAGAAAAGAATTCCGTCCTGCAAGTGCGTGCTGCTTGTTCCCGACGGAAGCGGTATGCTGAGGGTATCGGCAAAAACGGGTTTCTTAAAAAATATGGTTTTTATGCCGAAAGAAAATAAAAATTATGTCTGGGAATGTTATGAGAAATTTTCCGATAAAATAATTAACGATATTTCGGAAATTGACAAAGCCATTCTCGGCGGTTTTTGCGATGAAAAAGACAACGGTTCCTTTGCGGCAATACCTTTATTGAACGAAAGTGAAAATATTTGTGTGGGCGTCCTTGTTATCATTGCGGACATAAAAGATTCTTTTGATTATGATACCGTGGAGCTTATAAAACTGGTTTCGCATTATTTGGCGGCATTGATTAACAGGACGAAATATTATCAGGAAATAAAGGAAAGAAATACCCGTCTGGAGCTGGAAGGACAGTTTGCTTCCAAAGAGCTCTTTAATAAAAATGTTCTTATCACAAAAAGAATAAAAAATATGAATACGGTGCTGGATATACTGGTATATGCTTTTGAAAAAGAAACCGTTGAAAAGTCCGTTTCTTATATATTGGATAAAGTTAAGGAAATGTTCGGTGCACAGAGTGCCGGTATTTTGATTTATAATAACGATAAGCACGAACTTCATTCTTTTTCCAATTCGTTCGGCTTGCAGCAGGATTTAACCATTATTAACGAAAAAGATACCATTTATGACGAAATTATAAATATGGGAAAACCGATAGTTTTAAATGACGCCGTTCAGGTAGGCAAATATTTAAAAACGCCTTTGCAGGACTACATAAAAATAGATTCGGCCGTATTTATGCCGGTAAAACTTAAAAACGATATTATGGCGGTGTTTGTTTTAATAAATAAAAATGATGAAGATTTCGGTTCAAGCGATTTAAAAATGCTTGAGTATATTTCCGTTATAATTGCGGGAATGATTAAGAAATGAAATTTTAAACAGAATTTATTTTGGACGGGGGAAAAATGGAAACAGCTGATTTGAAAAAAATATCAGCACAAGTCAGAAAAGAAATACTTACAATGCTGTATAAAGCAGGTTCCGGACATCCCGGCGGAAGTTTGTCTGCCGTGGAGCTTGTTACCGATTTGTATTACAATCATATGAATTTTAATGCACAGAATTATAATGATAAAAACAGAGATTATTTTATTCTTTCCAAAGGTCATGTATGTCCGGTACTTTATGCCGTTTTGGCACAGATAGGCTGCATAAAAAAAGAAGAACTTGATACGTTAAGAAAAATCGGCAGCCGTCTGCAGGGACATCCCGCAATGGATAAAAAAATCCCCGGAATTGAAATTTCCACGGGTTCATTGGGATACGGTTTATCCATAGCAACAGGTATTGCCAAAGGGTTAAAATCTTTAAAACAAGATAACAGAGTTTATGTTCTTATGGGCGACGGTGAACAGCAGGAGGGTTCTGTTTGGGAAGCCGTTATGGCCGCTCCTCATTTTAAACTGGATAATTTATGTGCAATTATAGATTGCAACGGTCTGCAGATAGACGGGGAAGTAAAAGATATTTTAAATATCAATTCCATAGCCGATAAGTACAGAGCGTTCGGCTGGAACGTTATTGAAATTGACGGGCATAATCTGGACGAAGTTGATTCGGCATATACAAAAGCGAAACAGACAAAGGGTGTGCCGACGGTAATAGCGGCAAGAACGATAAAAGGCAAAGGCGTGTCCTTTATGGAAAATGTCTGCGGATGGCACGGAAAGGCTCCAAACAAAGAACAACTGGAAAAGGCTTTGAAAGAACTTGAAAAATAGCAAAGCTGTTTTTAATGTACAATGCACAATGTATAATGTATAATAAACGGCAGAACGGCAATTTATAGCTGTAAAGAGGATTTAATTATGGTAAAAACATTCGGTAATAAAGCTACAAGGTTCGGGTTTGGCGAGGGGCTTGTAGAACTGGGTAAGAAAGACGACAAAATTTTTGTTTTAGGTGCGGATACGGTTTCTTCGGTTGCAATAAACGAATTTCAAAATAATTTCCCCGACAGGTTTGCAAATGTCGGCATAGCGGAAACCAATATGCTCGGTATGGCGGCAGGTTTGGCTGTGGCTGGATTTATTCCGTTTGTTTCCACTTACGGGGTTTTTGCTTCCGGCAGACCGTGGGAGCAAATCAGAACCACAATATGTTATTCAAATCTTAATGTAAAAATCGGCGGTTCTCATTCGGGCTTAATGGTAGGTCCGGACGGAGCAACACATCAGGCGTTGGAAGAAATTGCCATAATGAGATGTCTTCCGAATATGACGGTTCTTGTTCCGTGTGATGTTACCGAAACGAAAAAAGCCGTTATTGCTGCCGCATATCATAACGGACCTGTTTACATAAGATACGGCAGAGAAAGTATTCCGGTAATAACCGAAGAAAGTACCCCTTTTGAAATAGGTAAAGCCGTTAAAATGAAAGACGGAAAAGATATTTGTATAGCGGCGTGCGGGTCTATGGTGTATGAGGCATTGTCTGCTGCGGATATATTGGAGAAAGACGGAATATCGGCAAGAGTATTGAATATTCATACAATAAAACCGATAGATAAAGAAGCGATAATTGCTGCTGCCAAAGACTGCGGTGCAATAGTTACCGCAGAAGAACATCAGATATTCGGCGGTTTAGGCAGTGCTGTTGCCGAGGTGGTTGTGCAGAACTGCCCCGTTCCGATGGAATTTGTGGCGGTTAAAGATACTTTCGGCGAGTCCGGTTCCCCGAAAGATTTAATAGTAAAATACGGATTGAAAGATGTAAATATAGTTGAAGCAGCCAAG